>CAADGS010000107.1 GCA_900696615.1 uncultured beta proteobacterium | reverse complement strand
CGACCAAGGGATTATGAGTCCCCTGCTCTAACCAACTGAGCTACAGACCCTATATCTCAAACGATCAATTATTGCCCGTATCGAGGAAACTGCGCAATCTTTCAGAACGCGCTGGATGACGAAGTTTACGCAGCGCCTTAGCTTCAATTTGACGAATTCGTTCGCGTGTAACGTCAAACTGTTTTCCAACTTCTTCTAGTGTATGATCCGTATTCATTTCAATTCCAAAGCGCATTCTTAATACTTTGGCTTCACGTGGTGTCAATGAATCAAGTATATCTTTCGTGACACCTCGAAGGCTGGCATAAACTGCTGCATCTGATGGTGCCATGGTAGCTGCATCTTCAATAAAATCTCCCAAATGAGAATCCTCATCATCCCCAATAGGGGTTTCCATCGAAATGGGCTCTTTAGAAATCTTGAGGATTTTACGAATTTTTTCTTCCGGCATTTCCATTTTTTGTGCCAAAACTGCCGGCTCCGGTTCTTGTCCCGTTTCTTGCAAGATCTGACGTGAAATGCGATTCATTTTGTTAATTGTTTCAATCATATGAACTGGAATTCGGATCGTACGAGCTTGATCTGCAATTGATCGAGTAATTGCCTGACGAATCCACCATGTCGCATAGGTTGAGAATTTATAACCACGCCGATACTCAAACTTATCGACCGCCTTCATTAGACCAATATTACCTTCTTGAATCAGATCAAGAAATTGCAATCCGCGGTTGGTATATTTTTTTGCAATTGAAATAACGAGGCGCAAATTCGCTTCCGTCATTTCACGCTTAGCGCGACGTGCTTTAGCTTCTCCTGTAGACATTCTACGATTGATTTCTTTGAGGTCTTTAATTGGAATACCAACTTTATTTTTCAATGCTAACAGATTTTGTTGTTCTTCTAAAATTGCCGGCCTATAGTGCTCAAGTGCTTGACTATAAGATTTTCCAGTTTCAATTTCGTGTGTTAACCAATCAAGGTTTGTCTCGTTGCCAGGAAAAGTTTTAATAAAGTGATTTCTTGGCATTTTTGCTTTCGCTACACAGAGATCCATGATTTTGCGTTCATAGTTACGTACGTCCCCAACCAAGGAGCGCTGAGTATCGCACAGCTTTTCCACCATTTTTGCTGAAAAACGAATCCCCATTAACTCAGATGAAAGTTGATCTTGCAACGCAAGATACCCGGAGTGATATGGCCCCTCTCTTTCAAGTAGTACTTGCATTTCATTATAAATCTCACGAATAATCGCAAAACGTTCCAGTGCATCAGTTTTCAACTTCAGTAGATTTGCACTTGCAACTGCTGCACCATCTCCATCTTCATCTTCATCTTCAAGGTCATCACTAACTTCAAGCTCTTGCTCAAAAGTTTCCTCTGAAAACTCTTCATTGATAATGTCTTGTGCATTAGCGTCTAGCAATCCATCAACTACTTCATCAATTCTCAGATTATCTCTCTCAATTTCAGCAGCTAACGTGACGATACTAGCAATTATCGGTGGACATGCTGAGATTGCCTGAATCATATGACGCAAACCACCTTCTATGCGTTTTGCAATTTCAATTTCACTTTCACGCGTAAGCAAACCAACAGATCCCATTTCGCGCATATACATCCGCACTGGGTCAGTTGTTCGTCCAAACTCCGAGTCTACCGTCGAAAGCGCAGCTTCTGCTTCTTCTGCCACATCCTCATCAGCAACTGTCGCGGCAGCATCTGACATCAGCAAAGTTTCTGCATCTGGTGCCTCATCATGAACTGAGATACCCATGTCGTTAATCATACTGATGATGCCTTCTATCTGTTCAGCATCCAGCATATCATCAGGAAGATGGTCATTGATCTCAGCGTAAGTCAGATAACCCCGCTCTTTTCCTAAGCCAATTAGCATCTTAAGGCGCATACGACGCGCCTCGATATCTAGCGGAAGGGATGCATTACTCTGATTAACAGCAATAGGCTCCAATTGATTAAATTGTTCATTCTCAGAACTAGCTGATTTTATTTTTTTTGGGATTCTACCTCTCGTTTTCTTAATGCTCCCGATTTCACTATCAGCTACTTCTAATACTGCTTGCGCAATCTTATTAATACTGCTATCCACCACTTTCGCTTTTTTATTTGTTTTAGCTGCCATTTCAGCGGATTCCTTTTCCGCCTTATCAGCATTTTTTGTTTTTTTTACTGTTACTTTCTCTTGATTGGAAGTTTCAGTATTGATTGACTTAACCGTTTTTGTTCTTGGCATATCCGATTTCCAATATTAGGATAAATTTAAAGCTAAAATCGTCAGATTGTATCAAAATTCGATAATACTGACACCTAGAAAATGACTTTATGACATGGCTAACTTTTGCAATTCTTTTTTTTCGTCTTCAGTTAATTTGCTTAAGGATTTGTTACGCAATTCATTCATACGTTTATTGCGATGAATAAGTTGTATTTTTTCTAATGCCCCTAAAAATTCTGCCTCAAAGTCAATCGTATCGTTCCATTCCAAAATCTCACTTTCAATATTTTCCAGCAAGGTTCTATGTGGATTATCTTGCAAGAAAGTTAATATTGAAGGTGTAGATACACTATTTTTTATTAGATAAGGATGCATATTAATAAAATCAATAAGCACTTTTAGAGCATCAACTTCTTCATCACTAACATTACATTCGACCAATAAATCTATATCGAGTTTAGCAGCATAAGTTGGGTTATGCATAAGCGCTCGAATTAGCCGCCGATAGGGTGAGATTAAAGCTTGTCTGGATTGTGCTTCAGTCTTACGTACTTTTTGCGATTTCTTTAATTGTAACAGTTCTGCTAATTCATTTTGATGAACTCCACTTAATTCAACGAGACGATTAAGAAGAATTAATGATAGCGCTGGCGCCTTGATTTGTTGCAATAGCGGTTTAACATCATTTACAAGTTTTGCACGCCCTTCAAGACTCTGGAGATTTAATTTTAAACAGATTTGTGTAAACAAAAATTCAGACAGTGGCATCGCGTGCTTAAGTTTTTGCTCAAAAGATTCTTTTCCAAAATTACGCACGTAACTATCGGGGTCTTCACCTTCGGGCAAAAAAAGAAAGCTCAAGTATTTTCCATCCGAAATAAGTGCCAAACTATTTTCAAGTGCTCGCCACGCTGCTTTCTTTCCCGCTTTATCTCCGTCAAAGCAAAAAATAATATTGTCTGTCTGACGTAAAAGCTTCTGGATATGCAAGCTGGTTGTAGCTGTACCCAAGGTTGCTACCGCATAATTGATTCCATGCTGCGATAACATAATCACGTCCATATATCCTTCTACCACTACTACGCAATTAGATTCACGAATCGCACGTCGTGACGAAAATAGATTATATAGCTCGCGTCCTTTCTCAAACAAAATCGTTTCAGGTGAATTTAAATATTTCGGTTCTTCTTTTTCTAATACTCTACCGCCAAAACCAACAATCTGACCTTTCTGATTGAAAATAGGAAACATAATGCGATCTCTGAAACGGTCATACTGTTTATCCTCCTCATTTATGACCGCTAACCCTGCTTTAACTAATAATTTGCCTACCCTTTCAGATTTATAATCAGGAAAAACTTCTTCAAGATTTTGCCACCCTGCTGGTGCATAACCGATTGCAAATCGTGCGGCTGTTTTTCCAGACAGTCCACGCTCTTTAAGATAAGCAATAGCCTTTTCTGATACTTTCAGTTTGTCTCGATAATACTGCGCAGCAATTTGGAGTACAACAATTAGATCCTGTGTGGATATTTCTGAATTATGAAGACCGTTCCCGTCTATATTGAAATGCTGCAAATCATTTGAATCAAATTCTTTTGAACTTGAATGGCCTTGATGCATAGGCACTTGCAAACCTACGCTAGCAGCCAAATCATGCACCGCATCAACAAAGCTTAGGCCACTGTATTCAATTAAGAAATTAATTGCATTACCATGCGCACCGCAACCAAAACAATGATAGAACTGCTTACTCTGGCTGACTGTGAACGAAGGAGTTTTTTCATTATGAAACGGACAACAGGCTATAAAATTAGACCCTGCCTTTTTAAGCGGAACATGACGGTCTATCGTATCTACGATATCTATACGATTTAGTAAATCATGAATAAAAATCTGAGGAACCATCTATGAATGTTACCAACAACACCTCTTATCAACGTAAAAAATCACAATAAATATGAACCTTAAATCTTAATTAATGAAAATAACCTGTAGGTAAAATTGTCATTAATCAACTTGCTAACTTTTCTTTAATCGAGGTTGACACTTTTGCCATATCAGCCCGTCCTATAAGCTTTGGCTTCAACTGGGTCATAACTTTACCCATATCTTGCATACCTTTTGCTTCAGTTGCCAAGATCGCTTCAGCAATTAAGGCATCTATCTCAGAATCGCACAGAGCTTGGGGCATATAAGCACTTAGTATCGCCACCTCATCTCTCTCTTTTTGAGCCAGATCATCTCGCTTAGCAAACTCATACTGCGTAATGGAATCTCTGCGCTGCTTAAGCATTTTCTCGATTACAACAATTATTACTGCATCATCAAGCACAATACGTTCATCGACTTCTCGTTGTTTGATTGCTGCTTGCAGCAAACGAATTGTATCGCGTCTTTGAATATCACCGGCACGCATTGCCGTTTTTAGATCATCAGTAATCCTCTGTTTCAAACTCATAAGTTTTTGGTACACCGAATTATTGATTTAACGGGTTGTCACTGATTTCGAGAAAACTTTAAGAGGAGCTAACAACAAATTTGACAATCTTAATAAAGTTTAGGAGGTAACAATTGACTACGCAACCGCTTATAATTGCGCTTCACAGCTGCTGCCAGCTTACGCTTCCGCTCAGCCGTAGGCTTCTCATAAAATTCACGGGCGCGCAATTCCGTCAGTATCCCGGTTTTTTCTATGGATCGTTTAAAACGACGCATAGCAACTTCAAATGGTTCATTTTCCTTAACTTTAATTGTCGTCATAAATATGCAAGACCCTCAATAATTGTAGTAAATAAATTGTATAATAAAAAAAGACCAAGTTTGCGGTAAATCAGTAACCCAATAAGCAACAACAAAAGCTTCTAATTATAACACTAAAAAAATTGTTATAGAAGTATAGACCATTTACTAATCTCCTTATCTTTATTCAATGGTTGTTCTAGGTATTGAAACATCTTGTGATGAAACTGGGATTGCACTCTTCAGTTCAAAGCGCGGCTTACTAAGCCATACACTTCACTCGCAAATAAATTTGCATAGTGAATATGGCGGCGTAGTCCCAGAATTGGCTTCGCGTGATCATATTCGGCAAGTACTTCCATTAATCAATCAAGCACTGCGAGCGGCAAAGTGCGAGTTACACGACATTAATGCCATTGCTTACACACAGGGACCCGGATTGGCGGGTGCGCTTTTGGTTGGTGCCAGTATCGGTGTATCACTAAGTTTTGCATTAGGAATTCCCGTACTAGGCATACATCACCTCGAAGGTCATCTTCTATCCCCATTATTATCTGCCTCTGCACCTAATTTTCCATTTATCGCGCTGCTGGTCTCAGGAGGTCATACACAATTGATGCAAGTTGATGGTATCGGTCGGTACAAACTACTCGGTGAAACTGTCGATGACGCAGCAGGCGAGGCTTTCGACAAAACAGCAAAATTGCTTGGATTAGGGTATCCCGGTGGAGCAGCCTTATCACGACTTGCACGGCAAGGACAACAAAGGCAATTCAAGCTACCTCGCCCTATGCTAAATAGTGGAGATCTCAATTTCAGTTTTAGCGGTTTAAAAACGGCGGTGCTAAATTTGATCAATAGTCACGAGGTTACGCAGCAAGCCCGTGCAGACATCGCTTTTGCTTTTCAAGAGGCAGTAGTGGAAGTATTAACGGAAAAATCCTTGGCCGCTCTATCCTTAACCGGTCTGACACAATTGGTTGTTGCAGGTGGTGTCGGCGCAAACCAGCAATTACGAGATAGTCTCACGCATCAAGCGACCTCAGTTGGCGCAACCGTTTTTTATCCGGAGTTAGAGTTTTGTACGGACAATGGCGCCATGATCGCCTTTGCTGGAGCTATGCGGCTACAAGCTGCAGATATCAGTACTTGGAAACCAGTGAGCAGTTTTACGGTTAATGCACGTTGGGATTTGGAAATGATCGATTTACCTAGTGCTTGATCATGGACCGGAAGAACTTTTTCCATTGATGCGGCCTTCTTTTCCTGCCAACAAATTAACTATGTTTGATTGATGCCTCCAAATCAGTATCAGTGACATCAATAAAACTGCGAAAGAATTGTCCCCGAATCCAAGCACCCCCATCGTGTAAACCGGCGTCAATATCGCTGCAACTAAAGCGGACAAAGACGATATGCGCCAGATCATCGCAACCACTATCCACGTCGCAATAGCCATCAATCCAATCCACAAATTCAAACCCAGCAATACGCCGACAGCCGTTGCCACGCCTTTACCGCCTTGAAAACGTAAAAATACCGGAAAAACATGCCCTAAAAACACGGACAGTGCAACGACGGCAATACTCTCATCTCCAAGACCCCAAAGTGGCGCATAATATTGCGACAGGAATACCGCCAACCAGCCTTTTCCAGCATCGCCCACAAGAGTAAATACTGCCGCCGCTTTCTTACCAGTTCGCAAAACATTCGTCGCCCCGGGATTCTTAGAGCCGTAGGATCGAGGGTCAGGTAAGTTAAAAATCCAACTGGCTATTAAAGCAAAAGGCACAGACCCCAACAAATAAGCCAACAGAGCAAATACCGAAAGCGCCATGTTATGTATTAGCACCACTTGAACAAAATAGAATAGAATTCTGCATATCGCATACCTGCAAAACTTCACTAAATTTTAAAATAATTCGTTCATTTTAGCGTCTAATCGTCAATGGATATCATTTTTCTGCATGACTTTAAAGCCAAAACCCTGATCGGCATCTACCCTTGGGAGCGCTTAGTTCCACAAACCATTCAGATCGATCTGGAAATAGCACTTCCAACCAGTCGTTCATGCCAATCAGATAAAATTGAAGATGCACTGGATTATGCTTTAATTATTGAACGAGTTCGTGACATTCTGGCAAATAAGCATTTTTCCTTGCTAGAAGCTCTGGCAGAACATATCGCACAGACCATTCTGACAGAATTTCATTCGCCATGGATCAAAGTTAGTGTTGCAAAGTTAGGGATTATACGTGGGGTTAAAAAGCTTGGTGTATGTATCGAACGCAAGCTTGCAACAACATAACGATTTTATTATTCTTTATAACAGTAAGTTATGCCATAAAACCTACAGAATCATAAAGATAGTTATTTTTATCTAAATATTTTTTAAACTCTATGACCGAAAGTAATAATTATGTGGCCTATCTACTCAACTTTCAAAAGATCATTGCTTATTTTTTCTCTGATGCTTGTTGCTGCTTGCGCCACGCAACAATCTTCGAAAGAAACTGTTCAAATCTGTAATTCCGGCGGATGCGTTGACCGGCCGACAGGATATGCCGCGCCTGACTCACCAGCAACTGCATCTAACAGTACAAAAAATCCACAATTCGAAGCACTGAAAAAATTGGCAACACGAGATCCCAGCGCTGCGTATGATCTTGCCTTGCGTTTCTTTAGAGGAGACGGTGTACGCCAAGACAGTTATCAAGCAATTCAGTGGATGCGTGATGCAGCAGAACGAGGTAACTTGAAAGCCCAAATGGCATTGGGAAGGCTCTATTTGACCGGTTTCGGCGAAATGGGTGCAGACCCGGGCGAGGCGGAAAAATGGTTGTCGATCACCATGAGCAGAGGTGATAAAGAAGCCGCTACATTTTTGAAAGAGGCGACAAGCGCGCGCCGATCAACGCAATCACGCCACCAATGGGAAAATCGCTGGCGCCCCAACTTTTACAACGGCTGGTATCGTAACTATCCATATAACTGGCAATGGGGAGCAAACCAGTGGATACCGATGCAACCCATGCCACCCGGTGCAATGCCATATCCCTCCAATCCGCTTAATGTTGGACCGGCCATCCACAATGCCCCACCTCCTTCTTTTATACACTAATACAAGCTCATCATTGCCTTTCATCAAGCATGCGCCTTACTTAAAGTAAGCAAACAAAAGCATGCTTTATTTCAATGAATATACGCCCATTACTTTACTACATGAATTAAATTGCACCCACCTCCCTCCTCAGCTTGCTGCTCAAATCAATGCCCTTCTTGGAAAAGAATTAATTTTATGTTATTAAGGCCGTTTAAATAGATGAAGTATCGATTATTTTTTAGAGGGAGAAATAGCAATATGTTAGACAATATGGTTTTAAAACGCAGTCTTGCCATAACCATCGGTTTAGCGGCGCTGGCCGGATGCGCAACGGTAACGCCGGGTAGTTACAGTACGGAAGTTTCCGGCGCTGCGGGTGGGGGCACCAGCGTTGGCGCAAACCAATCATTGGAACGTTGTGATAAAACGTTAGGAACGCTTGCCGTTGATGATGGCAGAGCGGCTGACTGGTATGGACGCTTTGGAAGCGATACGCATATCACAACGATTGAGCCATTGATTCGCTTAGCCGTTCAACAATCTAACTGTTTTGTCATTACCTCGATCGGTAATTTACGCACAGATAGCCGTCTTTCCAGAGTTACCGATATTCAGCGCAATTCGGGCGAATACCGTGCCGGATCAAAACAACAGAAAGGACAGCGGGTAGCCGCCGATTATTATTTAGAGCCCAGTATTATCATTAACAATGCATCGACAGGACAAATGGGCGCCGCGCTGGGTGGGCTAGTGGGCGGCTTTGTTCATCCAGCAGTTGGAGGAGCATTGTCTGGATCTATGGAAAGCAAAGTATCGGTTGTGACGCTGACGTTATTTGACATTCGCTCAGCAGTACAGATTTCTGCATCAGAAGGCAGCTCAACTGCCAGTAATTTTGGTGCCGCAATGAATGCATTTGGTAGTGGAGTCGGCGGCTCACTTCACGGTTTCTCTCAAACGCCAGCAGGTAAAGCTACAGTTGCTGCCTTCATCGATGCCTATAATGGAATGGTCCGTGCGCTAAAAAATTATGAAGCTCAAGATGTGGAAGGTGGCATGGGCAAAGGTGGCACGCTCAAGGTTAATTGATCAAATCAATAACTTTGCTGTAAGCAATTCGTTTTTAATACAACCATTCAAAAGCCTATCACAAATGCATCCTTGCAAAAGATAGCAAGGATGCGTCATTTAGACTTTACGAACCGGTTGTTACTCGTTCTTCCAAAAATCGCAATGTGTTTTCGATGGTATCAATACGCTGCGGGCCTATACCAAACGCATCTCCCAATACAAACACTTCTCCGTTCTTAATACCAATATAGGTATTAGTTGCTGGATAATAGCGATATACAAACCCTTCTAATAACCGATCATCTACGTTAGCGGGAGAAAAATATTGTGGGAATAATTGTTCGGCCAAAGTGAATATTTTTTGTTCCTGGCTATCATCGGCAATGAGAAAAATTCCACTTCCTCCGTCCTCCAGAGAACCATAAAATACAATCTCACCACGTCTACTAACCCATGAAGATCGATATCTCGGGGCGGAAATCGTATGAGCCAGTGAAGTGGAACGAAGTAACCGCTCTTCCCCATTTACCGGAATTTTCATTGCTTCCATTGCTACGAGTCTAAGCCGCCTGTCTTCGTCGCTCCGCCAAAATCCATTCAATACACTACCGTTAATCGAATGCTTAACACTAGCAGTTAAAACAAATTCCCCCGGTTTACCGAATGTGCCTTTAAATCCATTGATGACCCAGTTAGAATCCACACCCACAGGTTGATCACCCGTTGCCACAATTTCAGTAAGTTGTGTTGTTCCGGTCAGATCGAGATTGTTATAAGGTTGAGAATCACGAGGCTCGCCAATCATCAATGAATTACCATTGACTCCTCTGCCAATCGGTAAAATTGTGCTATTGCCTTCAACAAAATTATTTAAAGAGAAATTACCTTGTGAGCTTGAATCGATACGCATTTCATCCAAGTCACTTTTCAGCGTTTCTTCTGTTAAAAACAACAATTTGGGTTCGTTCAAACCATCTGTTACCCACAAACTGATTTTTTGCCTTGAACCTTCCATCAATTCAGCTGAAAAAACTACCGAACCGTCATCATTTATCATGGGTGACAACGAGGTAAGATCAAGATTTACATCAAAAAAACGAGCATCCGGCATGCCTGGTACTGGATCATTCTGCTTTACCAGGATTTGAGCACCACCATCATTCGTTTTAAAAACACCGGCGGAAGGTGAACAAAAACTATCGTCATCTTTTACCAAAGAAGCTGTAAAAGCAGTCTCACCGGTTTCATTGATACTGACATAACTGATCGGATAACCGTAATGACATCCTGTAATCGGAGAGGGAATCATCTCCAAGCCATTCCTATTCCACAACCAAATTCCCCTGCGGCGTGAGGTAACACCCGTAACTTCTGCGGTGATAATCATTCCAGCGTCAGTGAAAGCAAAATCAAGAATTTCTTTTACTAATGAGCCTGCCGGAAATCCGATTGCCTGATCGCCAGTTTTTATGATTCCGTACGTTGTGCCAGCAATATGGGCGAGAACCCCGGTCGCATCATCACTATCTCCTTCCAGACGAACTATAATTCCCACTGCGCCTGATGCGGTCACAACAGGCTGAGTTTTGCTAAAAACAGGACCTAAATAAATATTTGCTGGAAAGCCAACAAGCACATCATTTTCTTTCATAAGCACGCTCAGTTGCCCTGGCAAGCCTCCCCAAACTGCACTTATTCCACCTCGGCGTGAAACGCCATTAGAAGCTGATCCCGTAAATGCGATATGCCCGGCTGCGCCAATAATCGGATTAGTTACATCCGAATAAACCATGCCTTCCGGAAAACCGATTGCAGGCTCTCCAATTCTGGCAATTGCCTGAATTTCTGCCAATATCTGTGTATGAGAAAAAGTTAATATGAAAAACAACATTGCAATAACTATATGTCTCAAATACATTTGATCTCCAATGAATGTAGAAAATACCAAAACTGATTAAAAAAACACCACACCTTGAACAACAGGTGTGGCGCATTCAAATTTCTCATTAAATCAAACAAGATTGCTCATGCTCATGAACCGCCCGCGCGATCTTCGAGAAACCGCAGAGTATTTTCAATGGTATCGATACGCTGCGGACCTAAACCAAAGACATCCCCTAACACGAAAACTTCACCATTTTTGATACCAATATAAGTATTCGTCGTCGGATAGTAGCGATATGTAAATCCTTCCAGGAGTTGATCATCTCTATTTGCAGGAGAAAAATATTGTGGAAACTGTTGCTCTGCCATGCTGAAGATTTTCTGTTCCTTACTATCATCAGTAATCAACAGAATGGCTGAATTTGAGCTGTTGTCCAGGAGGCCGCGAAATACAATCTCACCATTATCACTAAACCATGACGGCTTCCCACCTGCTGTGGAATGAGTGCCTTTGTTTTGGGGAAAATATATTTCCTTCAGTGTATGCTCGGCACTATTTATAGACAATTTCATTTCTTTTTGCGCAACCAACCGGGGGCGACCCGTGCCATTACCGCGCCACATAGCGGAAGTTGATCGATTTTCCAATGCATTACTGGCAAAGCCACTAAAAACGTAATGCTCAGCAGCATTAATTGCTCGACTTGAAAAGCTAGCATAAAACCAGCTTGACCCGAAACCGGGCGGTTGATCATTTTTAATTGCGATCGTAGTCAGTTGCGATGCACCAGTGTCACTTGGATTAGCATACGGTTGTGATTCCCTTGGCCTCCCGGCCAGCACCACTTCAATACCATTTGCCGTAACGGGAAGCATCGAATAACCAAAATTAGCAAAGTTGACATCAAGAATTGGCGTCACCATAGGAACAGGAGCGAAGATGACATGATCGGGCTTCTCCTTCAGACTTTCCCCATTTAAAATCAGCAACCTCGGCTCATTCGAACCGCTTTTAATCCAGACACTGTTATTTGTAGATCTGGAAACTATATTAATCAGGGCAGCATTAAAAATGATTTCATCCTGATCATTAATTTTTGGTGGTGAGTGGACTATACTTACGCCAAACATTGCGCCTGGCATACCCGGAACAGGATCGCCATCTTTGACGACTAACTCGATGCTTCCATTACTCCATTTAAAAACCCCGCCTGAAGAACAGCTCTCTTCGTCTCCCGCGGCAAGCACGGCATTAAAAACTACGCTACCCGTTTGATTAATATTTAACAAACCGGGACCAGGAACATAGCTGCACTCTCCTATTATTGTAGAGATAAGCTCCATCTCACTAAAATTCCAGAACCATAACGCTGTTCCTCTTAAAGTCGCACCTGCTAATACTAAACCCGCATCCGAGATAGCAATTGGCGTAACTGTTCCGACAACTGTTCCAGGCGGAAGTCCAGGTGCCTGATCGCCTGGTTTCAAAATGCCTTGAGTCACGCCATTGAAGTGAACTAAAGCAGTTTCGCCTGTACTTGCTCCCTTTAATTCTGCCAAAAAAGCCACGGCACCCGAATGGCTTATCAAAAATGAGCTCGGTGGAACGATATCACTGAAAAATATATTTCCAGGAAAACCGGTAATCGTGTCATTTTCCTTGACGATTGCTTCCAATTGGCCAGGTAATCCGGCCCACACTGCTTTAGTGTAATCGTTCCCATCAAAAGCCGATCCTGCAAACGCTGCATGACCGGCTGGCCCAATGAAAGGCTCGCTGAGATCGAAATAAGAAAAATGCGATGGAAAATCTGCTGCTGTTTGCCCGGTTTTGGCAATTACTTGAATCTCTGCCCAGATTTGAGCAGAGAAAAGTAACCACAGGAAAAAATTCGCTTTTAAAAAAACCTTCAAATTCATTCGCTCCCCCTCTATCAAAAGGGAGCGATTTTATCACGATCAAAGCACCAAATCCCCCACGACAAGCGCAGGAGCGCCTGTCAACTGGATCTGAAAGTCCGCTGCCAGACCTCCATTTACATTGGCTTCCAAAATACCTCCGGCATAACGGACTTGCCCTGGAGCATTGAAAGCTGCTGCGCCAATAAAGGAGAAGGCCTGATTACCGCCAACTCCCGTGTTCGCATCAATGGCACTGAGGTTGATCCGGTCGCTTCCACTGGTAAAGTCAGTAATAATATCCCGTCCAGCACCATTGGAATGAGCAAGCGTAGCTAGATAAACGAAAGTATCCGCGTTCAAACCGCCCGTTAACGTGTCGGTACCTGCCGCACCAGTCAAGTTATCGTTGCCGTTACCGCCATTTATCGTATCATTGCCGCCCAAACCGCTGAGTACATTGTTGCTGGCATTACCGGTGATAATGTTGGCAGCACCATTACCCGTACCGTTGACTGCGGCCGCACCTGTGAGGGTAAGTCTCTCTAATTGTGCACCCAACGTATAAGTTACCGAACTTTGCACGGTGTCAGCACCGCCTCCTGCAAGCTCAGTAACGATATCGGTAGTGGTATCCACTATATAAATATCATTACCACCCCCGCCGATCAGCGTATCCACGCCCCCCTGGCCATTCAGCGAATCATTACCGCCCAAACCGCTGAGGGTATTGTTACCGGCATTACCCGTCAGAATGTTAGCGACACCATTACCGGTGCCATTAATTGCTGCAGCCCCGGTGAGGGTAAGATTTTCCAGTTGAGCGCCTAACGTAAATGTCACCGAACTTTGCACAGTATCGGTACCGCCGCCCGCAAGCTCAGTAAGGGTATCGGTGGTGGTATCCACTATGAAAGTATCGTTGCCCGTACCGCCGATCAGCGTATCCACACCCCCCTGACCGTTCAGCGTATCGGCGCCGCCAAGGCCATTCAGCGTATTGTTATTGCTGTTACCGGTAAGGACGTTGGCAGCACCGTTTCCGGTACCGTTAATTGCAGCAGCTCCGGTCAACAGCAGATTTTCAAGTTGAGCGCCCAGCGTGAAGGTCACCGAGCTTTGCACTGTATCAATACCACCGCCTGCAAGCTCAGTTAAGGTATCGGTAGTGGTATCGACTATGAAGGTATCGTTGCCCGGGCCGCCAATCAGCAAATCCACGCCTCCCAATCCATTGAGCGTATCGTTACCGCCCAAGCCATCGAGCGTGTCGTTGCCGGGCGTGCCTACCAGATTATCGTCACCCGGCGTGCCGACATTACCGCCACCGCCATTGAGAGCAACCACCCTATCGGTAAACTGCAATTCTTCGAAATTCCGAAGGGTATCGCTGCCGTCATTAATGTTTGCGATAGTAGGATTCGTGTGCGTAACAGTTACCGAACCATCGGGATTGAACGTTATGTCATAGTTGGCAAACACATCCCGGAATACGGCCCGGTCAACATCCGTACCGGCGGGAGCCGTTTCAATCTTACGCACAATTTT
>CAADGS010000106.1 GCA_900696615.1 uncultured beta proteobacterium | reverse complement strand
TGACGGTGACAGGAGGAGCGCAGGAATATGTATCGCGCTTTCCATTTTCAGTGGGAGAAGGACGGCCAACACCTAAAGTGGCCATCATCGCTCCAGTTGTTCTGATCATTGCCGCCGCTGCTTTCTTGATCATGCGTCGTAAAAATACGCCAACCGCAGCTTAAGGCGATAATATAAAAATAACTGCTTATTTTATTGGCGCAGTAAAGTTAGTTACTTTACTGTGCCAATTTTCATTTATCCCAACCTGGAATGATCAGAGATACTGCGCTATACAACAGCACCGTCATTTTCTAAAGGTTTCTTTTCAATTTTAACGAGATCTTCTCGCTTGACTCCAAGCAACATGATAATTGAACTACCAACCATAATTGAAGAATAGATACCAAAAAGAATTCCGATGGTCAGTGCAAGTGAAAAATAGTAAAGTGTTTCACCACCGAACAGTAGCATCGAAATAACAACAAGTTGCGTGCTACCGTGCGTTATGATTGTACGAGACATGGTTTGTGTAATGGCGCTGTCAATTACTTTTGCGATAGAGGCTTTGCGAAGCTTGCGGAAATTTTCCCGGATACGATCAAAAATGACAACGGATTCATTCACAGAATAACCTAGTATCGCTAACACAGCAGCTAATACGGTTAATGAAAATTCCCACTGAAAGAATGCGAAGAAACCAACAATGATAATGACATCGTGAAGATTGGCGATGATGCCTGCAATGCCGAATTTCCATTCAAACCGCATTGCCAAGTAAGCGACGATACCTAATGAGACAAATAGAAGCGCTAGTGCGCCGTTTTCCAGTAATTCCTTACCTACCTGCGGGCCAACGAATTCTACGCGCTTCATTTCTACTGATGAATCAGCCTGCCTTAGAGCAGTCATAACGATCTCTGACAGTTGCGCACTGGAAGTCTCTGGTTTCATGGGTAAACGTATCATGACATCCCGAGATGTACCGAAGTTTTGCACACTGGCATCGGACATTTCGAGATCAGCAAGTACGTTTCTTATTTTTCCAAGATCAGCCGTCTGACTATAGCTAACTTCCAGAACCGTTCCCCCGGTGAAATCCACACCGAGATTCAATCCTTTTGTGGCAATGAAATAAACAGAAAGTATAAATGTAATGATTGAAATAACAGCCCCTGTTCGTCTCCAGCTCATGAAGGGAATGTCATGTTTAAATCTAAAAAATTCCATAATTCTAGTTCCTTATTACTAACTGTTTATTATTGCTTAGGTTGTTTGCTAATTGAGGATTTGCGTTTGCCTCTTTTACGAGCAATTTTCTCCTCTGATTGGATTGCGGTACTGCCAGATGTTTGATTGACGATTTCAGCAGTATTGTGATTTTCATTGCTGACTTGAGATGCAATGTTTGCGGTTACCGGTTCATCGATTTTTCCTTTTGCTATGGCGGCTTCTTCATTCTCATCCATTTCATGAGATTGCATTGTATGGATGGCAGTACCCGGCGCCGGTATCCATATTTTACCGATCGGAACGTAATTTAATTTGCGACGACTGCCATATACGAGATTCACCATGCCTCGTGAAACAAAGGTTGCCGTAAATACAGAAGTCAATATTCCTAAGCAAAGCACAACAGCAAACCCTTTAACGGGACCGGAACCAAAAGCAAAAAGCGCAATACCGGCGATTAACGTAGTGATATTGGAATCCAGAATAGTGCCCAATGCACGTTCATATCCTGCGTGGATTGCAAGCTGTGGTGAGACACCGGCACGTAATTCGTCACGAATACGTTCATTAATCAAAACATTGGCATCAATTGCCATACCCACGGTTAATGCCAGTGCAGCCATTCCTGGCAGAGTCAGCGTAGCTTGCAGGATAGATAGTAAACCTACCAGCAGCAATAAATTAAAAGTGAGAGCAAGAACAGAAATTACACCAAATGCTGTGTAATAAATTATTACAAAAATGGCTACCGCTAAAAATCCATACAGCGTGGAATTAAATCCCCGCTCAATATTTTCGGCGCCCAAACTTGGTCCGACCGTGCGTTCTTCAATAATATCCATTGGTGCTGCGAGTGCGCCTGCTCGAAGTAGCAATGCAACATCACGCGCTTCCATGCTCGTCATGCGACCGCTGATCTGAACACGGCCACCACCAATTTCTTCGCGGATTACCGGTGCAGTGACAACCTCCGCTTGATTCTTTTCGATCAAAAGAATTGCCATTCTTCTGCCAACGTTATCACGGGTCAGTTGTTTGAAAATGCGTGATCCGCTGCTATCTAAATTAATATGTACTGCCGGCTGATTGTCTTTGTCAAAACCTGGTTGGGCATCAGTAATATGTTCGCCCGTTAGTAGGACTTGCTTTTTAACTAATAATGGGCTACCGCCACGTTCTTGATATAATTCCGTGCCAAAAGGGACCTGGCCGCGCAAAGCCGAATTGATATCGCGTTCATCATCGACCATGCGTATTTCCAATGTGGCGGTTCGTCCCAGAATATCTTTTGCTTTGGCGGTGTCCTGTACGCCGGGTAATTGCACAATGACACGATCCGCCCCGGCTTTCTGTATGATCGGTTCAGCAACACCTAATTCATTGACCCGATTACGTAATGTTGTGATATTTTGCATTACGGCAGAATCCTGCATGCGTACCCGCGCTTCAGGTCTGATCGTGGTGACAAGGTGATATCTGCTATCAACTTGCTCTTCACTGAAACCAAGATCCGGATAGTTCGTTTTTAATTCAGCTTGGGCTTTTGTGCGTGATTCATTGTCGCGAAATTTCAAAATCAGTTTCTTATCCAGTTTCTCGAGTCCCGTATAGGAAATCTTATGTTCGCGCAAAGTACTGCGAATATCGGTACTGTAACGTTCCAACGATTTTTCAAGCATACCTTCCATGTCGACTTCGAGCATAAAATGCACACCACCTCGCAAATCAAGCCCTAGGTACATGGGCAATGCGCCAAGACTGGTTAACCACTGAGGAGAATTGGGTAGTAGGTTCAATGCAATAATGTATTCACCGCCAAGCGCGGATTCGAGCAAATCTTTGGCTTTGATTTGTGTATCAGTATCAGCAAATCGTACTTTGATGCTATTGCCTTCGAGAACAAGGCCATCAGTGGAATGATTGGCTTGTTTTAATGCATCCTCGACTCGTTGTAATAAGGCATTGTCAACATTGACGGAACCGCGCAACGGTGAAATCTGTACCGCGGGTGATTCACCATAAAAATTGGGAGAAGTGTAGAGCAATCCGAAAATAAGTGAAATCACAATAATCAGGTATTGCCAAAGTGCATAGCGATTCATGAGTTATTAGTTAAGCTTAAATGATAAGGTGAAAAATTTGCTGAGACTGATGCTGAAACAACAACGTCCGGTTTTGTTGTGAGGATTATTTCTTTTCAATATCTTTCTCGGATTCGGTATCTGTATTTTCTGCAACTTTGCTGGTTTCTTCCGGTTGATTGGTTTCAACAGGTGATGGTTTTGCAATTTTATTTTTTTGTGTTTTTCCGCCTCTGGGTTCGATACTCTTGAGTGTTCCTTTGGGTAGCAGCGTTTGTACGGATGATTTGAGTACTGTGACTTCTATCGCTGGTGCGATTTCAACGATGACGTAGCTTTCGCTGACATTGATAATAACGCCTAAAATTCCGCCATTCGTGATCACTTCATCACCTCTTTGCAGTGCTTCCACCATTTGTTTATGTTCTTTTGCGCGTTTGGATTGCGGGCGAATGAGCAGAAGATAAAACAAAATGAATATACCCACCATCGGTAATAAGCTTATTAAACTTGCGTCGGACTGAGCCGGTGCAGCGGCTTGAGCAAATGCATCACTAATCAGCATAAAATTCTCCTGAAACTGTTATAAAAAAGCACATATTAGCATGATGACCGCTTATGCCTGAAATTCTTGTACATATTCCTCGAATTGTTTGTTTTCTATGGCGTTACGAATTTCTTTCATCAATTGCTGGTAATAGAACAAATTGTGAATAGTGTTCAGATGGGCGCCGAGCATTTCGTTAATCCTCTGTAAATGGTGCAGATAAGCGCGGCTGAAATGTTGGCAGGTGTAACAACCACATTGTTCGTCGGGAGGTGCCGTATCCAGGCGATAGCGGCTGTTTCTCAACTTGAGGATACCGTGACGCGTATACAACCAGCCATTGCGGGCATTGCGTGTTGGCAATACGCAATCAAACATATCGATACCTTGCGCCACGGCATGAACGATATCAGCCGGTGTGCCAACTCCCATCAAGTAACGTGGTTTGTCGGCGGGAAGCAATGGTGCGGTATGACTCAAAATTCGCTGCATATCGGATTTGGGTTCTCCAACCGATAGGCCGCCGATAGCATAGCCGTCAAAGCCGATGTTGTGCAAACCAGCAAATGATTGATCGCGCAAATGTTCGTACATACCGCCTTGGACGATACCAAACAATGCATTGGGATTGCCGTCATGTGCGTGTTTGGAGCGCTCAGCCCAGCGTAGACTGAGTTCCATCGACAATCGGGTGGCGCTTTCATCGGCTGGATAAGGCGTGCATTCATCAAATATCATCACGATATCGGAATTAAGCGTGCGCTGAATGCGCATAGATTCTTCCGGAGAAAGGAAACAATTATCGCCATTGATCGGTGATTTGAACTGCACGCCTTGTTCAGTAATTTTACGCAACTGACCCAGGCTATAGACCTGAAATCCGCCGGAGTCGGTCAATATCGGACCATGCCAACTCAGGAAGCTGTGTAATCCGCCATGCGCATGCATGACTTCCAAACCGGGACGTAGCCACAAATGAAAAGTATTGCCCAGGATGATTTGTGCATTGATCGCTTGCAATGCGGCAGGTGACATGCTTTTAACTGCGCCATAAGTCCCCACCGGCATAAAAACGGGTGTTTCGATTGTACCGTGTGTGAGCGCCAGGGTACCACGGCGGGCGGCGCGATCTGTACAATGCAATTGGAATTTCATATTTTTTTCTCAATCAGCATGGCGTCTCCATAGCTAAAAAAACGATAACGTTGGTGGATAGCATGTTGATAAGCCTGCCTTATAGTTTCCACACCCGCGAAAGCTGATACTAGCATCAGCAGGGTCGAACGCGGCAAATGAAAGTTCGTCAATAACCGGTCTACCACTTGAAAAGAGTATCCCGGCGTAATAAAAATCTCTGTGCTTCCATAGCCCGTAATCAATTTACCTTGATGAAGCGATGCACAAGCTTCCAGTGCCCGCAACGAGGTTGTTCCGACTGCAAGAATGCGATTTCCTGTCATTTTGGCTTGCCGGATTGCATCAATAGTGGTCTGGGGTATATGGTAACGCTCGTTGTGCATAGTGTGATCGGTAATATTTTCAACCCGCACTGGCTGAAATGTGCCTGCGCCGACATGCAGTGTGATATAAGCAATCACGACTCCCATCGCATGCAATTGATCCATCATGGCCGCATCAAAGTGCAAACCAGCCGTCGGCGCTGCAACAGCGCCGGAATTCCTGGCATAAACAGTCTGGTAGCGTGTTTCGTCGGTGGCGATGGCTGATCGGGCGATATAGGGGGGCAGCGGTAAGTGACCGTATTGATCCAATAATTCCGCAACGGCTTTTTCATGCTCAAAACGCAATACATAAAACTCCTGTTCGCGCGCAATGACGGTTACGTTTAACGTATCCTCCAGAAGCAACTGTGACCCCGATTGCGGTGCATGGCTTGCGCGAATAGCAGCCAAAACATGAGAATCGTCCAAGATCCGCTCTACCATGACTTCCACTTTACCCCCGCTATTTTTTTTGCCAAATAAACGCGCTTTGATCACTTGGGTATCGTTAAACACCATCACATCTCCAGCATCGAGAAATTTGGGTAAATCCGTAAATACCGCATCTTGCCATTGATCATTCATGCTATTCAGATAGAGCAAGCGGCTGCCGGTCCGTTGTTCTGCGGGAAATTGCGCGATGAGTTCGGCGGGTAGCTGATAATCAAAATCTTGAGTTTTCATGTCTGCAATTATACCGGTGCAGGATGTTTTTCGCCCATGTGGCTTGCTGCGCTGTAGGTTTTCAGTGATAATTGCGCCTTCTGCTTTTTTTT
>CAADGS010000105.1 GCA_900696615.1 uncultured beta proteobacterium | reverse complement strand
TATTACTTTATGCTATCGACTACTTCACGTGATTCGTTAGAACTTGGTTGACTATGATCTGTTTGATGCATGGTTAAACAAAATTATCAATCGGTATCTCTGTTTTCCTAGTTTTTTCAAGTAATGATGCCAGTTCTATAGTTTCTCAGAGTATCCAATAACGCAATTGAAATAAGTCTCCTAGTTAATACGGATCTCTTACTCAACATGGATATTAAATAAAGAATCAACATAAGCCACAAAGAATCCTGCTGCTGCCGGCAGCAGGAATGAATAATCAGAGTTCTTCTATAATGAAGCAAGGAAAACAATAAGATCAGCTTTCTCTTGCTCACTTAATCCGATTCCAAAGCGGTTATTGTAGAAATTCACCACGGCTGACAAATCTTTTGCTGAACCGTCGTGAAAATAAGGCGGGCGTGATGCAAGAGCACGCAAAACAGGACCTTTAAAGCGCCCAATATCTTTCCATTTTCCAGTGATCAACGCACGTCCCGGGTCTGTTGTCTGGATGGTTTCCCCTGTTACTTTATTTCGCAAGGTATACAGCGGCATGTCGGGTGTGCGTCGTGATGCATCGGAAATGCCGATATCGAGTGGCATCGGTATTGAGTGATTGCCTGAATTGGGCGTGTTATGGCAAGTAGTGCACGTACCGGGTAGCGTATTGACTCCCAAATCGTCATTGATGCCTTTTACCCCGCTGATTCTAATCGGTTTCGTATTAAACAAAACTTCGCCACGCGCTATAGCGGCACGGGCTTTCCTACGGTTATTACTTAAGCGGCTGGAATTACGACCCCAAGCGTCATAAAGCGACATAACTTTTGGATCAAATGGTGCGCGAGTACGGTAGTCTCCTGCAAGCGTATCATTTATACCAAAATAATAGGTTTGAGTGATGAGTCTCTTTGGTCCTCCGTTCGCACCATTGCTCGATAATTTACCTGCATGATTGTCATATTCTTGCGCCGTAAATAATCCCATTTCAAATGCAACGATTTCTTCCCGCTCTGCTTGAGTTAAATGAGCTAATCCCTCCGCGTGGCCCAAAGTGGCATGATTGGCTTGTGTAGCTAGATCAAATGAAACCGGCGAGAAGCAAGTAGCCGTTCCATAAATACAATTACTGGAATTAGAATCAAGCGTCGTTTCACGGCCTTCCCACATCACCGCACTGATAAATTTCAAATTGGTTGTCGGCATGGGGCGGCGAAAAAGTGACAATTCTGTCGCACTTGCAAAACCATAGGGATCATCCACTGCATCCAATTCAAATTCCGCATCCATTGGAATACCGATACCAACCCGAATATTGGCCTTTTTCAGTAACATACTGTAGGCTTGGCGCCGTTTCTGTACCGTCGATATATCCTCCAGCGGGGAATTAGCGCCGTCCACTAAACGAAATAAGGGATCCAGTCCTTTTGTTTTTTCAAAACGATCCCTGACGCCTTCAGGAGTAATCGTCCACCCTTCAGTCGGTACATGGCAAGTCGCACAAGTACGATCATTAGTTCCGAATTGTTTAAAAAATGCATTGCCAAAATCAATAAACCCCGTTGAACTATGGGTTCTGTCCGCACCATGCCGATTAATCCCGATAAGACTCAATGGACGATCTGAATTGATTTTAGCGGCTTCATGAATATCCATTAAATCATGAACAGCAAATGCATCAGTTACACGACTGACTAGTAATATCGCCACAATAAACATTTTTTGAAAATTCTTGATAATCATTTTTTCCTCTTTTTATCCGGATAAAGTTAATTTAATTTCAAGTTCCATTGAAAGTAATTGAAATAGATCGTAATATTTCAATAACACTTTATATGTTTAGTAATTATATTATGTGCAACTGTTTGGGGAATGCGGCAAATTGCCGCAGTGGATTCTCCTCTGGAAAAAATGCTTTGGAAGGAGTTATAAACGCAAATGCCCGCCACAGAGAAAATCTGAGACGGGCAATAGAGTGGGTTTTATACCTAACGAATACTAAACCAACTCATTTTCATAGGCTGAAATAACTTCAGTAATAATCGCACGTGCTGCTAGCGCTTTTGAAGCATTTTCAACTTGTACGGCTTCTTTCAGATTACGCAATGCATTTTCCAGTTTTACGCGTTGTAGCACGCCTATGCGTAATTCCAAATCAGGCAGAAAAATTGCAGCGTATAAGGAAGCTCTTACAGAAGCCAGCAAGGCTTGATTATTGTCAGCGCCAAAATTTGCCTCAATCTGACTGATATTCCTGTTCAATTGACCAATAATGCCTTTGCTGATATCGCTTACGATTTCATTTGCCACAACATTAGCCATATCGCCGGTCAATTGCGCTTGGATGCGATTATGTCCGGTTGGATTGTCCTGCGCGATAAACACATCGATGATGCGATAAAATACCTCGCCTTCAACTTGCTTTTCTCGAGCTTCCGCAACATCGGCATTCCTGTCGAGAATGATGCCTTCCACTTCTCGTAATACGCCAATCAAGAACGTTCTCACTAAAGGATAAAGAATATTTTCACGTGCCAACGCTACATTGAGTCGGTCATTATCAATGTTGGTTTTAGTTAAGGCTTCTTTACCTTGTACAAAAGCTTGGGTAATTTGGTAGTCGAGATCCGGGTTTGTGCCGGTTTCCAAGGTTAGCTTATCGTCTGTTAACACTTTATTGTCTCGGGAAGCTGTCCCGATGATTGCTAAAAATGCCGAATAAGCTCTATCCCATTCCAGCGCTAATTGATCGGCTGAAAGCGTATCAAAATTTTCAACCACAAGATTAGTACGATTATAAACAGTCATTGCAAAAACTCTTTGCAGCGATTTATCAATAACTTGAGCGGCTAAAGGCACTTCATCTTGATTTCTAATTGCATCGATCGCTGCTAAAACATCTCGATCAATCGACAATCCGTATAATTGATCAACGATTTGCGTTAATTGTTGCAGTTCGCCATCATAGGCGGCAAGAATCGCATCCGCATCGACTGGATCTTGTCCTCTTAAATCGCCAATAGTTTGAAAACTGGATACTGCATTATCAACAAAAGCGGTATCGGTAGTAATGGCATACTGTGCTTGTTTCAATTGGCCTTCGTAACTATCTAAAACTGCCAGAGCGGCTTCCCGTGCTTGCTCAGATTTGGAGACATCGATTTCGCTGCTAGCGGTAAGCAGATTCTCAAGTGCGCTTTCCAAATTGATGCGTTCTCCTGCACCGAGTCTCAATTCCAAATCGGGCATAATAATTTGCGCAAAATATTTGGCTCCAGCCGCCTCGGCCATCGCATGGGCACGGTCACCTTCCGCAACAGCCGACTCTTGTCCGTTCATTTCGGCTTTAACACGTCCAATCAGACCTTTACTCAATTCGCTGACCATTTCGTCAACTTTAATATCTGATAAATCACCGACTAAGTGCGCTTTAATATATAAATTACCTGCGGGGTTATCGCGAGAAATTAACGGCTCAATGATTCGATAAAAAATTTCACCTTCTTTTAGGGCGATGCGTGCTTCTTCCACATCCGCATTTCTATTATTGATTACGCCAGCCAATTCCCTTAATACGCCGATGTAATAAGCGCGAGCTAGCGACATTCTTATCGTATAACGCTCAACTTGGACGACACTAAAATCTTCAGCGGCATTATCTTTATTTAACGCGGTTCTGACACGTGCGAAAGATTCAGTTACCTGCGTATCTAAGCCAGGATTAGTGCCTGCTTCTAAGGTTTGCTTATCTGCACTTAATACTTGATTTTCTCTGGCAACGGTTCCGGAAATAGCTTGAAAAGCCGCTTCGGATTCATCCAGCATTTGAACTAAAGTGGTTGATGACGCAGTTTCGAATTCATCCCGTATCGCGGAGATCCGATTCCAAATACTCTGATAGAAAACCCGCTGCAAGGTTTTATCGACGACTTGCGCTGCTAACGTCGGTTCATCATCATTGATAATATCGTTGATGGCTACCTGAACGTCACTATGAAGTTCCAGATTATTAGTTTCATCAATTTCCTGCGTTAAGGTCTGCAAGGCCCCGGCATAAGTGGCTGCAATCGCTTCTCCGTCAATTGGAAACTCTCTGCGCAACGTTCCGATCGTTTGGAAGGCAGTAACGGCTGCCTGAATTGTTTGTACATTTGCTGCGGCATAAACACTCATGCTACTTAAGCTCAGCATGATAATGATTAAGCTCATATTCAATAACTTATTCATTGAAGTCTTGAGCCTCATATTTAACAATGACATTCTATATAACTCCTTTCTTTCATAAATGATTAACAGAAAAATAATTATAGTGATAATTATTATTATTTACAAAAATTATTAAACCTAAATTTCTGTAGAAAAAATTAAAACCCAGCGATCAGCGAAGCCCTAACCGCGATCGGTGAACCGGGTGTAATATTAAAATCGTTATGTGCCGCCGCAAAATATTTGGTATCTAATAAATTTTCTATATTTATTTGACCACGAAAGTGTTTCGTGAATTGAGCAAATAAGGCTGCATCGACACGCGTGAAGTCAGGTAGATTGACTCGGTTTGTCAGCGAGGCAAACATATTGTCCCGATGAATCACCCCAAATGCCACACCAATGCGTGGCGTAAAATCATAGCGACTCCATAGGGAAAAAGTGTGCCGCGGTAATTCTGCCACCGTCGCGCCTTTTCTTGCGATACCTAAAATATCACTAGTAATTTCTCCGTGCTGGAACGCATACCCTCCCATAACGCTCCAATTAGGAGCCAGCTGACCGGTAAGTGTGACCTCGACACCCTCAGTTTTTTGTCCTTTTGTAAGAAAAGTTTGTCCGCCGACAACAGAATTAATAACATTGGTGCGGTCCAATTGATAAACGGCACCTGTCACTGATAAATCAGGACGAATATCCCATTTCACACCTGTTTCCATTGTCGTGAATTTCTCGGGTTTTAGCGTTTCTATCGTCACATTTAAGGCTGTTAATTGATCGCCGGCTCTTGGAACAAAAGCCTGACTATAACTGGCATAGAATGAGATTGGCTCAAATGGTTTATAAATCAACCCGAAGCGGGGCGCAATCAAATCATCCTTAGTCTTTAAATGATCTCTTGGGCCATTCTTTTGGCGGAAATCCACCTCAAATAAATCGTAGCGAACGCCTACGATTGCTTGCAACTGCGGTATTATTTCAATCTGATCTTGTATATAGAGCGATGTCACATTGACAATACTGCGATTTAAAGCATCCAAATCCCCACCCACATCCCGGTTCCTGAACGTTATAGGCAAATTGGTTGTCGGATTATCTAAAAAAACAGGGATGCTGGTATTTGCCAAGTTATTGTTAAAAAGTCCCGTTTCCCGTCTGTTATGAGTTTCCTGGCGGCCAACTTCGATGCCGGCTAGTAATGTATGCGTAATAGGGCCTGTATTAAGTGAATAGAGCAAGTTAGTTTGATTGAAAACATTCTCACGATCGGTCGTATTATTGTATGCGCCCAAAGTCAATTGCCCGGTAGAAAGATTAAGCCCGCTATTGGCAAATACATTCTGGTAAAACTTGTCGTACTGGGCATAATTAGTCCGGTTTTGTAAGGTAAATCCGGTGTCAAATTTGTGTTCAATCAAAGAATTAAATGCGAGCACATCTACATCTGCATGACTGCGCCTCGGATCTCCAAAAAATTGTGAACGATTCACATCAACCGGCCCGGTTACCTGCCCTGTGCGGCCGATCACTGAAGTAATACCGCGATCTGCGGTACGGTCATCGTGAAATCGCTCCATATTTACAACAATTTTAGTGCGATGTGTTGGTTTGATCGTCACGGTTGGAGAAACTCCAAGGCGTTCCATGTTTACACCATCGCGAAAACTTCCTGCGTCTTCATACAAAGCATTTAAGCGAACCGCCGCTACATCGTTTATGACATAACCGACATCCGCTGTCATGCGTTTCTGATTAAAAGATCCACCTTGAAAAATAAATTCATTCACCGGATTCCAATTGGCTTCTTTTGTGACTCGATTAACTACACCGCCTGAACCGCCGCGGCCAAAAATCATTCCATTGGCACCTTTCAGCACTTCGATGCGTTCGATATTGTATAAATCGCGGTAATATTCGACATCATCACGAATCCCATCTGTGAAAAAATCACCTGTTGAGCGGTTGCCACGAAATACTAATGCATCACGATTACCTTCTCCTTGCGAAACACCGACGCCCGGAACATAACGTACGGCATCTGCAATACTGCGAATGGATTGATCTTTAATCAAATCACTTGTCACAACAGAAATCGCCTGAGGTACATCTCGCAAAAGAGTATTAGTTTTTGTTGCCGTATTGGTACTAACCGCAGCATAACGATTGGTGTTAGAGGCGGTAACTTTAATCGAGGGTAACGTTACGATTGGCTCAGTCATGGAAGAGGTGGAAAGAGTGTTAATGGTATACCCATCACCTTGCTTGGTCGCTTGCAAACCGGAATTTTCTAATAGCCGATCAAGTGCTTGTTTGGCTTCATATTCTCCAGTTAATCCAAAACTCATTTTTCCTTGCAGCACAGCAGAATCGAAAGATAAGTTTATATTTGATTGCTGGATAAATTGATTTAAAGCATCTTGCAATGAACCTGCAGAAATTTTAAAGGCTTTAATCGCTGAGGAATTAATATCTTGAGATTCTGCAGCACCTGGAACGGACCAACTAATAAATAAGACAATCGCTATTAAGTGAGAAAGGACACTTCCAAAGAAACTACAAATATTCATAATGGGTCACGGCAATACTTTTCATGCAGTTCTAAACCCTTATAAGCAAACATTTACCCATCACAACACGAAACAATCAATACAATACAATTCAATTACTTGCTATCAGCTGATAAAGATTGAATTGAATATAAACAAACTAAGTTTATAATATTAAATGAAATATTCTGACATTAACAACAAACGGTATCTTTTCTCGAGTCTACAGTAAAACACGATTTTTTTATTGCTTTCAAGGCTATAAAACTTATTTAAAATTATCAAACAAAACACTGTTTAAAGCATTTTCTCATTTTTTATGCTGCTGTTTTACATATACAAGCTGGTTTGGAAATTAAATTCTGTACTTGTGATTTTTGCGGTAAAGTTTCGTCCAATATCTGTTTAGCATGACTCGCACACAAACCACACTGCTCGGTAACACCCAAGCAGGCTTTGAGATCCCTCATTCGATCAGCACCCTGATGAATTGCCTCACGTAATGCGCGCTCTGTTACACCTCTACAGACACATACATACATAATAAATATACCTTTAACTAGATATTGTTATTAAAAGTTTAAAATTATGAAATAACGACCAGATAATTATTAATAATGAGAATGATTATTAATTATAGATGTTTCTAAAAAAAATGCAAATAAAAAACTTATTCTAAAACTTTTGTATTGAATTGATCGAATCTTGACAAGAAAAAATAGTTATTACTCTGTAGGATCTGTAATAAAACCAATTTTCGTCATACCAGCTTTCGCAGCTATACTCATAATCTGAGCAACCTGCTCATAACGCGCCAATTTATCAGCGCGTATATGTAATTCCGTTTGAGGCGCTTGCGCTACTGTTGAATTAAAACGTAGCGCAAGGTGATCTAGCAATACAGATTCACCATTCCAAAAAAGATCTCCATCCGCACGTATAGCGAGCTCGATATGCTCAGGCTGAGTAATATTAGGCGTACTATCCGCCTTCGGTAAATCGATTTTGACAGAATGAGTCAGCAATGGCGCAGTAATAATAAAAATTATCAATAACACCAACATCACATCGACTAAAGGTACAACATTGATTTCTGCCATGGGTACTTGACGACCGCCATCGTGCATGCTACCGAATGCCATTATTGCCCCCTTTCAATCGCTACGCGATTCAATTCGTCAACAACCGTCTGCGATGATTGAAACGTTGAAACTTGAGCTTCGGCTTGATTACGATTATCACCGATTGTAATCAATGTAAATAGATCGTGTGCAAACGCTTCGAGTCGGGCAATCCAAATTCGGTTGCGACGGACAAAAGCGTTGTAAGCTAATACTGCAGGAATTGCCACTGCCAGTCCTAATGCGGTCATAATCAACGCTTCACCCACCGGTCCAGCGACTTTATCCAAGGTACCTTGCCCTGAAAGTCCAATTTGTATTAAAGCATGATAAATACCCCATACTGTACCAAATAAGCCAATATAGGGCGCCGCAGAACCTGCAGATGCGATTAGTGTTAGGCCATTCTCTACATGAGCTGTTTCCTGATCAATCCCGTTTCGCAGCGTGCGCGTAACAAATTCACTTGTCCCCCCCGCCGCAGCCAATTTATTCGTGTTATAAGTTTTTGCATCAATTGCCGCATCAATGCCTATTTTGGCCAGTTCAGCAAAGGCATTGTCGGGAGCTACAGATTTAAATTGAGCATTAACCGCATTCAAGGAATCAACACTCCAAAAATGCTTAAGAAAAGCCTCAGCGCGGCGTTTAGCGATGAAATTGGCAATACTTTTTGTAATAATTAGATACCAGCTCGCAACTGAAAGCGATATCAGCAACACCAGCACGGTCATGCCAACACCATCTAGTTGGGCGAGAAAATTTGAAAAACCAAGTCCTTGTTCCATTAATTAATTTCCTTGCAATACAAAATTGAAGGGCTGTAATGCAACCGCTCGAACTGGTTGTCCATTTCGCAGCGAGGGATTACATTGCCAATTTTTTACAGCAGTCAATGCTGCCGCATCAAGACGTTCATAGCCACTGCTATTAATAACTTTTGCATCGTCTATATGTCCTTTTTCATCCAATTCCACACGCAACACTAATTTACCTTCTTCGCCCATGCGTCGGGAAATGGCAGGATAAGCGGGCGCCGATAACTTTGGACAAGAAACCGATAACTCAGAGGATAACGTTACAGGTTCAGCCGGTATTTGCGCAGGTAGTGCTGCCACTGAATGTGTTGTCTCATTAATCTGCTCGGCAATTGGCTCGTCAAATGGCTCCGGCAATGTTTCCACAACTTGCTGCTTAGGAACTACTGAGGATTTCGCCGCAAGACGCTCTTCCCGCTTAGGAGATTTAATCTCCGGCTTTCTCGCGGGCCGGATTTTAACTGGAACAGGTTCTGGTGCCACGTGAGGAGTGCTATCAGATACAGGTACTGGCGCAGCAATCAATTCAGCAAATAACGTGACCATTTGCTGAGGTGGTGTTATTAGACGTTGATTCCACAAGAAATAAAATATTGCGGCATGCGCGACAAGAGCAATCAACAGTCCGGGTAATGAAATAAGAGATTGCTGCGTTCCTTGAGAATCAAAATTTTTCCGTGACAATGAATACATTAAAAAATAAATTCAATCAGAATCATAAATATCAAGCTGATGTTAACAACACTTTCTCTTGGAGTACAATCAATATACTACTTTCATTTATTCTATAATAACGTAAACGATAATAATTATCAATAATAGCCTTTATTTTTTTACAAACAACGTTCGATATCCGATAAAGTTTTTTTGGCGTCATCACATGATGCATTACATCCATTTTTTTAATTACTGTTATTTATTAAATATGACCACTTCATCACCTGGTTTTTGGCGGCGCATAATTTGTTTAGTTTACGAATTCCTGTTATTGCTGGCTGTTTTGTTTGTGGCCAGCTTTATCTTTCACCTTATCTTTCGGGATACCGAAGTTTTCTATTTCAAACCTTTATACCAGTTCTATTTATTGGTTATTATGGGCTATTATTTCACTTGGTTTTGGACTCGCGGAGGACAAACACTTGCAATGCAAACCTGGAAAATGCGAGTTGTTTCTGATAAGGGCGAGAAACTGACAATGAAACAAGCTATCACACGTTATTTGCTAGCAGTATTGAGTTTTTCCTTTTTTGGTATAGGAATTTTTTGGGCATTATTTGACCACGACCATCAATTTTTGCATGATCGGCTCGCAGGAACGCGTATTATCACAGCAGGAAATTGAATTTTCCAGATACATACCTGTTGAGAAAGGCAAATTTTAACTTTGCAATTATCAAAAAATATATGATAATCGAAAGGATAAGTTTGCGATCGGAAGGATATACGACTACAAATATATCTGGAAAATGATTGGGTTTTAAATCCAAAAAATGAAAATATGAGTGCCGTATTAGGACATAAGGATTTCCATTCAAAAATGCGTAACCAAATCTCAGCTACTAATATCTTAAAGTTATTTTTCAGAGATTATGCTATTCAAACAAATAGCCTAATTATTTTAGCAGCGACGCTTTTTATTTTCATAATCGACTTGAATTTGCCATTAGGTGTCGCGGCAGGTACGCCTTACGTATTGATTGTCTTTGCGAGTCTATGGGTTAGCGGAATTTATTTCACATATTTAACTGCGATCTTAGCACTGATTTTTTCGATAGCGGGTTATTTCTTATCATCTGACATGGTTGCTCCATTTCATATTGTTCTTACAAATCGAGGCCTTACATTACTGCTGATCATTTGCGCAACCGTAATGGTAATCAAGATCAAAAAGGCGAATATCGATATGTCTGCAATTATGACTCAGATATTTATTGATCCGATCACCGGCTATAAAAATAGGCAAGCCTTCGAAACCGAATTGGATACCGAGATATTTAGAAGTAAGCGATACAATCGTAATTTATCGATTGCAATAATAGACATTGATCTATTTAAGCTATTTAGCGATGATAATCATTATCGAAGTAAAAACGATTACATCAAAAAATTATCTCAAGAAATAAAATCCAACATCAGAATTACAGATCTTTTTTACCGCATTGATATAAATGTATTTGCAATTTTGTTTCCGGAAACAGATCTGATCGAGGCAAAAAAGGTCTGCGAAGCCATACGGAAAAAAGTTTCCAGTAAAATCGATAAGGATGAAGAAGACAGGATCAAAATAAGTATGGGTGTAACCATGCAAAATGATACTGATAGCAAAATGGATCTTTGCAAGCGTGCAGAAGAAGCACTATTCGTATCTAAGCGCAAAGAAGGCAATGTGGTTTCCACTTTACCGGAAGTCACAAATAAAGATAAATCGCACGTGCCGGCCATTCTTTCCCGTTCAAGATTTGATTGACCGACGCTCAATTCATTATTTTATTGAAGCCACCCCGATTCTGTTGCGTGCGAATACAACTACTGCAGCATTCCTACTAACTCACATACAATAACGTTTATATTATCAGTGCATGTGCAAAGGTATTGCACATATCGCACCGGTTTCTTTTATATAATTTTTGTATATCAAATCAGACGAAACAATAAGTTTTCAAGAATTAATGAGTTTAATCAATAGACCAATGGCCAGAAAATCCACTGGCAATGCATACTCCCCTCGGGTTGCCAGATTGCTCCGCGAATCGGTATGTCTTATTTTGTCCGGTGCAGCGTTGTACTTGATCTTAATATTTACAAGTTTTGATCGTAGTGATGCCGGTTGGTCACATAGCGGCGACTCAATTCAGATTCAAAATGCCGGAGGATACGCCGGGGCTTGGTTGTCAGATTTGCTACTTTATTTTTTTGGCGCATCCGCTTGGTGGTGGATTGCATTTTTTTTCTCGGCAGTTGCGTGGAGCTATCGGCGCATTGATACTGCGGGATTTTTTGACCGGCATTCTGCACTACTTTCTGCAGGTGGTTTCTTGTTGTTACTATCCGCCAGCAGCGGGCTGGAAGCGCTTCGATTTTACAGTATCAGTATTTCTCTGCCTCTGACGCCGGGAGGCATGTTGGGAAACGCCATCAGTTATCATTTGGCAAAGATTCTAGGATTTACAGGCGCAACTTTGACACTCTTAATATTAACCGCAATTGGCTTTAGTCAATTCACAGGCTTTTCATGGTTACGTTTCGTTGAAAAAATCGGTGAACATATTGAAGTTTCGATATTGTTCATCGTCAATGTATGGCAAACCAAACAAGATAAATTCGCTGGCATTATCGCGTCGCGCCAGCGTGAAGAAATTATCGAAAACGAAAAAAAGCGTATCGAAGATAATCCTCAATTGCATATAGAATTGCCTACAACAACAATCGCGAAATCACAACGTGTAATCAAAGAAAAACAAACACCGTTATTTTCCGATCTACCTGATTCACCGCTACCGCCCTTACACTTGTTGGATGAACCAGCAAAAGACTTTGAAATTTTATCCAAAGAAACACTCGAATTCACATCACGTTTGATTGAGCGCAAACTCAAGGAATTTGGTGTAGATGTCAAAGTTGTGGCTGCTTTCCCAGGTCCGGTCATAACGCGTTATGAAATAGAACCAGCAGTAGGCGTCAAGGGGAATCAAGTTATCAATCTAATTAAAGACTTAGCGCGCGCGCTATCGGTTGCCAGTATCCGTGTAGTCGAAACAATTCCGGGAAAAACCAGCATGGGACTCGAACTCCCCAATCCGAAGCGTCAAGTGGTACGCTTACAAGAAATCCTTAGCTCGCAAGCCTATGCAGATTCTGCATCTCCACTTACTATCGCATTAGGTAAGGATATCGGTGGCCGCCCAGTGGTATCGGATCTAGCAAAAATGCCACATGCATTGGTAGCGGGAACTACTGGCTCGGGAAAATCCGTTGCTATTAATGCGGTTATTTTAAGTCTTATTTATAAAGCCACACCCGAGCAGACCCGCCTAATACTGATTGATCCAAAAATGTTGGAATTATCCATATACGAAGGCATTCCGCATTTACTCACACCTGTAGTCACCGATATGCGCGAAGCATCCAGTGCGTTACGTTGGTGCGTTCACGAAATGGAACGGCGATACAAACTTATGTCGGCATTGGGCGTACGCAATCTCAGTGGCTATAATCAGAAAATAATGGAAGCCAGTAAACAGGAAACACCTATCGTCAATCCATTAAATCCTGTAGAAGTTGAAACTGAGTATTTGGAAGAATTGCCGCTGATTGTAGTGGTAATTGATGAGTTAGCAGATCTGATGATGGTGGCCGGGAAAAAGGTAGAACAGTTAATCGCTCGCCTGGCTCAGAAAGCTCGTGCATCCGGCATTCATTTATTGCTGGCAACACAACGTCCGTCTGTTGATGTCATCACCGGTCTGATCAAAGCTAATATTCCAACACGCATTGCCTTTCAAGTTTCGAGCAAAATTGATTCACGCACCATTCTCGATCAAATGGGTGCCGAAGCATTATTAGGACAAGGAGACATGCTGTTTCTTCCTCCTGGCAGCGGTTATCCGCAACGTATCCATGGTGCATTTGTGGCCGATCATGAAGTACACAAAGTCGTCGAATATCTAAAGGAACATGGTGAACCCTGTTATATTGAAGAGATTTTACGCACCGACGAGGAAGATAATGACGGTGGCGGTTCACTGGATATTAAAAAATCGCCGGAAGGAGAAGCCGATCCACTCTATGACGAAGCTGTAGCGATTGTTATTAAAACCCGCCGTGCTTCAATTTCATTGGTACAAAGAAATTTACGCATCGGCTATAATCGGGCGGCGCGGCTTATTGAAGAAATGGAACGCGCGGGTTTGGTTTCTTCGATGCAAAGCAATGGCAATCGCGAAGTACTGGCCCCGGCTCGCAGCGAATGAGCATACTGCTAATAATTGCACGGCATTCTCAGACTAACCTTATCCGAAACTAACACCATGCACCATTCAAGCTTTATCACTGCCGCCATTATCCTGATTGGCTTGATACCCGTATCGGCGCAAGCGACTGCCATCGCCAGCTTAAAAAACTTCGCACAGGAAACCCGAACGGTGCAAGCAAGTTTTTCACAGACACTGTATGACAAAAGCGCGCGTATCTTGCAAGAATCGAATGGCACGATGCAATTCGAACGTCCGGAGAAATTCCGTTGGACATATCTAAAACCTCATGAACAATTAATCGTTGGCAATGGTACTCAAGTCTGGTTTTACGATCCGGATCTCAACCAAGTCACTATACGTCAATTCAATATTGCCATTGGTAGTAGTCCCGCCGCATTACTGGCCGGCAGCACGGCCATTGAAGACAATTTCGAATTAACCGAACTTGGCCTGCAAAATGACATAGAATGGCTCGAAGCAATTCCTAAAAGTAAAGAAAGCGCTTTTGAATTCATTCAGATGGGATTTTCTCCGGAAGGCATGCTCAAGATCATGGCATTGCGGGATAGTTTTGGTCAAACGACCTTATTGACTTTTTCCGATCTGGAGAAAAATCCCAAATTACCGGCAGATATATTCCAATTTGTGCCTCCCGTTAATGCCGATATCATCAGTGAATGACTCTGATCTATTTTCGTTTTATCCTCCCAAAATGCCATTGGCAGAGCAATTACGTCCCCAACAGCTAAACGATATCGTTGGCCAGGAACATTTGTTGAGTGCTGGCAAGCCGCTGCGGTTAGCATTTGAATCGGGCAAACCGCATTCGATGATTTTGTGGGGACCGCCAGGAACAGGAAAAACCACTCTGGCACGCCTGATGTCAACAGAATTTAATTGTGAATTCATTGCGTTATCTGCCGTCTTGTCAGGTATCAAGGATATCCGCTGCGCAATAGACCAAGCACAATTGGTGCTACAGCAAAGAGGACGGCACACCATTCTTTTTGTCGACGAAGTGCATCGCTTCAACAAATCTCAACAAGATGCCTTCCTGCCATACGTAGAACAAGGCTTAATCACTTTCGTTGGTGCCACCACTGAAAATCCTTCCTTTGAAGTCAATAATGCTCTGCTATCACGTGCGCAGGTGTATGTTCTCACTGCTTTATCTGAACTGGAATTGACGCAATTATTTTCACGTGCGCAAAAGCTGGCGCTGCAAAATCTGCAATTTTCCGATGAAGCGCAGCAATTGCTCATTGAATTTGCCGATGGAGATGCTCGGCGCTTACTCAATATGCTGGAACAAATCCATTCCGCAGCAGAAATCGAAACCATCACACAAATCAATAAAGACTTTGCAATGAATGCCTTATCACGCAATACGCGTAACTTTGATAAAGGCGGCGAAGCATTCTATGACCAAATATCCGCTTTGCATAAATCGGTCCGCGGTTCTTCACCGGATGCCGCGCTCTATTGGCTGTGCCGTATGTTGGACGGTGGAGCCGATGCCTTGTATATTGGACGGCGCTTAATTCGGATGGCTACTGAAGATATCGGTTTGGCCGATCCACGTGCATTACGCTTGGCGCTCGATGCCTGCGAAACTTTTGAACGGCTTGGCAGCCCGGAGGGCGAGCTGGCATTGGCACAAGCTACTTTGTATTTGGCGTGCGCACCGAAAAGTAACGCTGCCTACGTGGCTTACAATCAAGCACGCGCTTTCATTGCCCGCGATAAATCGCGCAACGTGCCACTGCATTTGCGCAATGCACCAACCAAGTTGATGAAAGACAGCGGTTACGGCGAAGCTTATCGCTATGCGCACGACTGCCCGAATGCCTATGTTGCGGGTGAAAATTATTTTCCGGACGATATGCCTGAAGTCAGTTTCTACCAACCCACCTTGTATGGTTTGGAGCAAAAAATCCGGGAAAAACTGGCTTATTTGCAAAACTTGGATAAACAAGCCAAGCATAAACTATAACATTTCATTAAAACCGGCTATTTTGGAGTTCGCATGCTAGAGATTCAGCAACTACGCACCGATTTGGACAACGTTACCCGCCAGCTTGCCAAGCGCGGTTTTACTTTCCCCGTAGAAACATTCAACGCCCTGGAAGTGGAGCGCAAAATCGTTCAAACCAAAACGCAAGAGCTGCAAGCGCAGCGCAATACCGCATCTAAAAAAATCGGCCAGGCTAAAAGCAAAGGCGAAGATGTTTCAACGATCATGACGGAAGTCGCCAACCTGGGTGACGCACTGAAACAAACGGAAGAACACTTGGAGCAAATTCAGCAGCAATTGCAGAAAATATTGCTGGACGTGCCCAACCTCCCGCATGCCAGTGTACCAGAAGGCAGCGACGAAACCAGTAATGTGCAAATCCGCAGTTGGGGTGAACCGCGACAGTTCGATTTTGAAATTCAGGATCACGTCAGCATCGGCGAAGGCTTGGCATTGCTGGATTTTGAAACCGCCGCCAAGCTCAGCGGCGCGCGCTTTAGTGTGATGAAAGGCAATCTTGCCCGTCTCCATCGCGCATTGGCGCAATTTATGCTGGATACGCATACGCAGGAACACGGTTATGTCGAAACTTATGTGCCCTATCTGGTCAACCGGGACAGTTTACGCGGCACCGGGCAATTACCGAAGTTCGAGCAGGATTTATTCGCTGTCCATGCCGGCGGTGCCGATGCAGTCAGCGGTCCGGAATATCACCTCATTCCCACTGCCGAAGTGCCGATCACCAACATGGTGCGCGATGAAATTGTGCCGCTGCAAGCGTTACCACTGAAATACGTATCGCACACACCATGCTTTAGATCTGAAGCGGGCAGCTACGGCCGTGACACGCGCGGCCTGATCCGCCAGCACCAATTCGACAAAGTTGAACTGGTGCACATCGTCCATCCCGAACAATCCTACGATGCGCTGGAACAGCTGGTCGGTCATGCGGAAAAAATCCTGCAAAAACTAAAGCTACCCTACAGGGTTATGACTCTGTGCACCGGAGATATGGGATTCTCTGCAGCCAAAACCTATGACATCGAAGTTTGGTTACCCGCACAAAATACCTATCGTGAAATCTCGTCTTGCAGTAATTGCGAAGCGTT
>CAADGS010000104.1 GCA_900696615.1 uncultured beta proteobacterium | reverse complement strand
ATAACAGCAATCCCGGATAAGCAGGACGGCCCGTGGCATCGGATACCGGCGCATAGTACTGGGCAATTGTTTTTTCGATGGGTGTCCAGTCAATCAGATGGTCTATCTGATTCAGAAAATTGCCTTTGCGTGTTCTTCGGGTAACAAAACTATCAGCTAGACTTAAATCCACGATAAGTAACCTTATGAATAAAAGCATAATTATATCATTATCGCATGCCCGGTGCCATTTTTACCGTGCAAAGGTCTCCGTATTTGTTGAACGCCTGTGGCGCAGTGTCAAATATGCGGAAGTTTATCTTAATGCCTATGAGTCAGCGTCCGAGGCTAAACAATCGTTGGCAAAGTATTTTCACTTTTACAATAAAAACCGGAAACACCAGACCTTGATGGCTACGCCAGATCAGGTTTATTATGAATCGGTCAGGCTGCAAAAAGCAGGTTGATATGTCGGGAAATAACTCCTAAGACAACTGTCCAAAAAGTGGGGTCCACTTCTACACTGGAATCAGTGTGCTAAAAGCGTGTCTCTTTGAGGTATTTGTTGCCAACGCAATGGGCGGCCAAATCTTACGAAAAGTGGCACAACCAGATATTCTTGTTTTTCATTAATTGGCTGCATTAGACTTTTACCGTAGCGGGAAAATACATCTTGCTCAGGATAGCCAAACAATAACAGTATGGTTGAGAATAAATTATAGTGGCTCGCCTTATCAAAATTTATCTTAGCCGCATCAAACATCAGTTGGCTATATTCTGGTGAGTCAGTGATTGTCAATAATGGAACCAGACCTTCAGTTGGATGTTCATTATAAGAGCTGCAATGGCTCATAAAGCCAGGTTCTCTTCTATGGTCCAGGTTTTGTGCATGATCAGCTGTATATATAACGACATGATCACTTAAATCTATGTCTTTGAGAAATTCGTTGAAAAATTCGCCAACAGTCCAGCTAATAGCATTCTTATATGAATTGATCATATGTTCAAGATTTTCTCCAGGCGCTTCATTCGGTGCCATATAGGGTTTGTAGTAAGACCTCTCTCGGGGGTATTTTCCTTCGTAAGGCCAATGGGCGCCAATTTTTACAAAATATATGAATTGGGGTTGATCATTTTTCAACAGATCTTTTATTATTTGTGCCGCAACAAAATCTTTATTATGCTTTTCTACATCAGCATTTATTTGAATAAATGAGTCTATCTCATTTTTTTCATCTTCTGTCATGAAGTTATGCAAGACACCATCGCTAGTCTGAGCATCTATATAAGTTGTTTGGTAACCTGCTTTTTTCGCATAAGACCAAATAGTTGGATTACTTCTCACCGCATCTGGCAGTGTTGTTTTTGTGCCGCCCGTTCGTAGAATAACGTTTGTTGTATCACTACAGTTACCTGCTGAGGCGGCAAATCCAAAATTAGCAATATTATTTCGGCCGGCAAGATTTGTAACCATGCCATGTTCAGAATTGATATCTAAAAAGTCAGCTCTTATACTTTCATCAATAATTAACAGTATATGTTTGGGATTTTTCTCAACAGTAGGGGTCATTGTGACATTTTCCCTGATTATTTCATCATGGAATATAGTATTATACACAACAAGAAAAACACTCATTGCGACCGGGGTTACTTGGTTTGGCAGCGCATTTGTGCCGTCTCCACCTCTTGCGTAGATGATACCTGCGATAAGAAACATGGGTAACAATGGTGCAGTACTAATCCAGAATGTTAATCTTTTTGATTGTATTATCGCATAGCGGCCATATGGAGGAAGTATGATGGCAAATAATCCTAGCAACGCTATTCCCAATGATTCTATAAGGATGCTCCAATAAAAACCGAATGCCTGATCTGCATTACCACGCACCCGCCACATGACTTCAATATCGTCAATGCTCATATGATACCCGGATGCACTGTAGAAAAAATCCCCACAGAATGCGGAAAAACTAATAATTAATCCCCAAATAATTCGAATAGAATGTTTCTTAGTAAAAGAAATCAAACAAATAGCGGAAATGCTGAATAACCATAGAATAATATAAACTGCTAAACCAGCGCTTATGCCTATTATTTCAATTCGAGACAATATTTCGTGGTTAGTAAATGTAAAAAACATACCAAGGAGGCTTAGCTTTAACCAGAACGAGATATTTGAATATTTAGATGAATTATTAGATTCCATTTTTTTGATGCGAATATGTAAATAGAAGTGGACCCCATTTTTTAGATAGGTGTCTTAGGAGTTATTTTCCGACATATCAACTTATTCCTTGCAACCTGACAAATTCATAATAAACCTGATTGAATGTTGCCATCAAGGTCTGTTGCTTCCGGTTTTCATTGTATACTGCCTGAGCCAAAACTGATAATGCCACCGTCTTCACCTACCTCGAATTCATAGATCGAACCCTGACCAAATCCCGACTCAAAATAATAAATATCCTGACCGATACCTCCACTCAAAATATCGTCACCAGAACCACCATATATGGTGTCGTCGCCCGAAAGACCTATGATTATATCCGACTGCCCCGTTTCTATAAATGTGACCACCCTGATTCGTGCCTATAAATGTCAACGGCTCCAACAGATTAATCGTCGTCGCATCGGCAAACTCGATCTGATTGATAATCCCTGTCGGTGAGGCATTGAGTGAAGTGGTATTGTAGAAGTTCTTGATCAGTATACTGTCCGCACCCACCTGTATAATCAGATCGCTCGGATTTGATGCACGAACAAAACGCAAATCTTCCGGCGCTATGTCCGCGCCAAACCGAATAATACCGCCATTCTCGCCGGACGAAAATTCGTTGATCGTGTCGTGACCAAAACCGGTTTCGAAAAAATAGACATCCAGACCGTTGCCGCCGGTCAAGTTATCATCGCCGGCAAGACCCGTAATTGTATCGGCTTCGTTACTCCCCGATATCGTGTCGTCTCCTTCCGTTCCGGTAAAAATTGGCGCAAGTGCGTGCGGATAAGCGGCAACCGAATTGGCATCAAAAGGAAACAATAAATGTAACTATTCAGCGAGAAAAACAGCAAAAAGTACTTGACAGGTTTTTTGAGCAAAAATTAAATATCGATGTTTTGAGAAACGTCGCGCAGAATCCATCAGATAGCCTCGCAACAGTCTACTGGCAGGCAGAACAAACTGATTTACACCCGGGACAACCGATAAAATTTATCGACGCCGGAAAGCGT
>CAADGS010000103.1 GCA_900696615.1 uncultured beta proteobacterium | reverse complement strand
TGAAATTTCAGATCAAGGAAAACATCGAAGCCTTTTAACATCAGGCTTTCAACTAATCGTGGGCCTGCAGCGGTAAAAAGTTCTTTACCAACTTTCAGGCGGCAAAGACGAGCATCTAATTTATCGGCAAAAATTAATGCTTCTATGGAAGTGTTGAAGTCGAGCGCAACTATGATTCGAGGATCAGTCATTGAGCATGCATCGTAAAATTTTATCAGTTATCGTTGTCTTGAGTGTTGCGGCCTACGAATAACAATGTCAGAAGGATACCTAATGCGAAAAATATCAATAACGCAACACTAAGGGGTAATTCAATGGTTTTATCCAGATAGTATTGCAACATAACCGGTTGCGAGTTTTTGGAAGCGAAAACAGCAAGAATTACAAAAACTACAATCCGTAAAAGCCATGCGAATAAATTTATCATAGTAGTGTCGAGCCTATACGAGTTAATGAATAACAACCAATTAATTGGATCAGGGTAATCAGTTTAATGCTAATCAAATCTGATTACCCTCTGCGTTGAATTTTATAAGCTATTATTCTTTACTTTTGTAGTCAACGCGTTCTCGCATTTCTTTGCCAGCTTTAAAATGCGGCACGTATTTCTCAGGCACTTTCACTTTTTCACCTGATTTGGGGTTACGGCCAATGCGAGGAGGCCGATAATTCAAGTCAAAACTACCAAAGCCGCGAATTTCTATGCGTTGCCCTTGGGCCAAACTTTTTGCCATCGCGTCGATGATTGTTTTGACAGAGAGTTCCGCATCCTTCGTAACCAACTGCGGGAAACGTGATGCCAGCCGAGTAATTAATTCGGATTTTGTCATGAACTTTTTCCTTATTGTTCTGAATTTTTACTGTCCATTTTGGCTTTCAATAAAGCACCCAAGCTGGTAGTGCCTGCGTTCGCAGGAGCTTTAATTTTTTGCATGGCGGTAGTTTCATCAGATTTGTCTTTTGCTTTAATTGAGAGATTAATGGTGCGATTCTTGCGGTCAATATTGATAATCATGGTTTCAACTTTATCGCCTTCTTTTAAATGCGTGCGAATGTCTTCAACCCGATCACGGGAAACTTCGGAAGCACGTAGATATCCTTCAACGTCATTTGTCAGTGCAACGACGGCGCCTTTAGCATCAATGGACTTAATAGTGCCTTCGATAATGCTATTTTTATCATGTTCAGCGACGAAGCTGGTAAAAGGATCGCCTTCCATTTGTTTGATACCAAGAGAAATACGTTCACGTTCAACATCGATTGACAAAATTATCGCTTCGACTTCATCACCTTTTTTGTAGTTAAGAACAGCTTCTTCTCCAGGTTGATTCCAGGATAAATCAGACAAATGAACCAAGCCATCTATATTGCCCGGTAAACCGATAAAGACACCAAAATCTGTAATGGATTTTATTTGGCCACTGACTTTGTCACCTTTTTCATGGCTTGCAGCAAATTCTTCCCATGGGTTAGGTTGGCATTGTTTCATGCCTAAAGAAATACGGCGACGTTCTTCGTCAATTTCAAGAATCATTACTTCGACTTCATCGCCTAATTGAACCATTTTGGATGGATAAACATTTTTATTCGTCCAGTCCATTTCAGAAATATGCACGAGTCCCTCGATGCCTTGTTCTATTTCGATAAATGCACCGTAATCAGTGAGATTTGTGACTTTACCAAATAGACGGGTGCGCGCTGGGTAACGTCGTGCCAGACCAACCCATGGATCTTCGCTCAACTGTTTTAAGCCTAGCGAAACTCTATTTTTTTCTTGGTCAAACTTGAGCACTTTGGCAGTTACTTCATCGCCAATATTTACCACTTCTGATGGGTGTTTTACACGGCGCCATGCCAAGTCGGTAATATGCAGCAAGCCATCAATTCCACCTAAATCAACAAATGCGCCGTAATCGGTAATATTTTTGACCACACCGTGTACGATTGCACCTTCTTGTAAATTGGATAACAAGGATTCGCGATCAGCGCCTTGTGTTGCTTCTAACACTGCTCTGCGCGAAACCACAACGTTGTTGCGTTTACGATCAAGTTTAATGACCTTGAAATCCATTTCCTTATTTTCATAAGGTGTTGTATCTTTGACGGGACGGATATCGACCAAAGAACCTGGTAAAAATGCGCGGATACCGTTAATCATCGCAGTCAAACCACCTTTAACTTTACCATTGACCATGCCGGTAACAATTTTTCCACTTTCCATCGCTTCTTCCAGATCATGCCAGGCCGTCAGGCGCTTAGCTTTGTCACGCGAGAGGCGTGTTTCGCCATATCCGTCTTCCAGAGATTCAATGGCCACGCTGACAAAGTCACCGGGCTTGACTTCAATTTCGCCACGGTCATTTTTAAATTCCTCGACAGGAATGAAGCTTTCTGATTTGAGTCCGGCGTTAACAACTACAATATTGTAGTCGACGCGAACAACTTCAGCGGTAATTACTTCACCAACGCGCATTTCCTGGCGGGCGAGGCTTTCTTCAAATAGATCGGCGAAACTTTCTTGGGAATTAGTTACTGTGGAAGAATTAGTCATTATATAAAAATACCTGATAATACCTTGGCTTAGGTTGCACCAAGCGGGCATAGTAAGTTAATAAAGTGTTTGAACAGACAAAATAATTGTATTTTCTGATGTCACACAAAGAAAACACGATTATTGTCCACTCACACGCGAGTTTTTGCACAAATTTCATTATACCAGGACAGAACAGTATCTTGCGCCTGGGATATGGTGAGTGATGTTGTATCAAGTAACCTTGTATCAGCACCTTGTTGCAAAGGCGCAATGCTGCGATTACTGTCGCGCTCGTCACGTTTTTCGATATCGTGCAATAAGTTGGCGATGTTAGCATTCATTCCTTTCTCTATCAACTGCTTATATCGCCTTTGCGCACGAATTTCGGCACTGGCAGTGAGAAATACTTTTAGAATGGCATTGGGAAAGATAACAGACCCCATGTCGCGTCCGTCTGTAACAAGACCTGGCGGTTGGCGGAATTCGCGCTGACGTTCTTTAAGCGCTTCGCGAATATCCGGGTAAGCAGCCAATTGCGAAGCCAGGATACCGCACTCTTCAGTACGGATATCATCGGTAACGGATTTACCATCGAGATAAATGACTTGACCGTTGAATTTTACATCGAGATTTCTGGCGATACTTGAGAGTAAATCATAATTTTTTGTGTCAGCAAGAGATTGTGCTGCTTTGAGAGCGACCAGCCGATAAAGTGCGCCACTGTCTAAGTAATGGAACCCCAGCTTTGCAGCGACTAGTTGAGCGATTGTGCCTTTACCGGATGCCGAAGGTCCGTCGATGGTTATAACAGGAATTTCGTTATTATGCATGTGTTAGTTGAGATTCATTGGTTATGATGGAAAATGAAACGGTGTCGGTGCCTCATATCTCTATGATTTGTGAGAATTTTTCAAAATAATTGGGAAATGTTTTTGCGACACAACTAGGATCGTTAATGCGTACAGGAACGCCAAACGCTGCCAATGAGAAACTCATAGCCATGCGATGATCATCATAAGTATCGATGACGGCGTGAGGGGTCAAACCATTACTTGGAGGCGTGATACGTAAGTAGTCAACGCCTTCTTCTATAATTGCGCCTAACTTGCGTAATTCATTTGCCATGGCGGCAAGGCGATCAGTTTCCTTTAAACGCCAGCTGGCTATATTGCGTAATGTTGTAACACCTTCGGCAAATAATGCGGTTACCGCCAGCGTCATCGCAGCATCCGGAATATGATTGCAGTCCAAATCAATAGCATGTAGAAATTTGCCGCTGCAATTAACATCTGCGCCTCTGGCTTCTATCCAGTTTTCTCCCATTGCGATTTTTGCACCCATCATTTTCAATGCGGCTGCGAAACCTACATCGCCCTGTACACTATCCTGTCCGACTCCTTGGACACGCACTGGGCCATGCCCAATGGCGCCCGCTGCGAGAAAATAGGAAGCCGACGATGCATCACCTTCCACAGTAATATGAGCAGGACTCAGGTAGCTTTGGTTTGCGGGTATCGTAAATTGTTGCCAGTCGTGATGTTCGACTTTTACACCAAACCGCTGCATTTGAGCGAGTGTTATTTCAATGTAAGGTTTTGAAATCAGGGTACCTGATACATGGATGATGGATTTTTTCTGACTAAGGGGCAGTGCCATCAGCAAACTGGTCAGAAACTGACTGGAGACGTCACCTCGTACGGTAACTAACAAGGTTTTACTGTCATTCGGTAAATTCGAAGGCTTGATTTCAAGGGGCGGATAACCTGGGGTGCCCGAATAAGCGATATTTGCACCCAGTTGCCGCAATGCATCGACCAGGTTGGCAATCGGACGTTCATGCATACGCGGCACACCCGATAATCGATAATGTCCGTGCATAAGTGCCAGCGCAGCGGTCAGTGGGCGAAAAGCAGTGCCAGCATTACCAAGAAATAATTCCGCTTCGATAACTGGGAATGTGCCTTTACAACCGGTGATATCGTAATCATTTGTGCCGGTTTGTGTGACCGAAATACCTAGCCTGACGAGTGCATCAAGCATTCGTGCAGTATCATCTGAAGCCAGTAAGTCGTGGATATGCGTCGTACCTTGCGCCAACGCGGCAAGTAATAGAATGCGATTGGAAATGCTCTTTGATCCAGGTAATTGTACAATACCGCGTGCTGCTTTGGCGTATGGAAGATCAAGCCATGTCATGATTTTTGCCGTGTAAAATTGAATAATGATGTCGTTGTGCGATATGAAAAATACTTTTTATATTTATATAAATATGATGATATCGTTGTTGTTTTGTTGAAAATATTTGAGTCGAAATAACTGAGACAATAAAATTTTTTATTAAACGATCTCGAATAAGGTAATCTATCACAATCAATTTATTGGCATGTGTATTATCTGATTTTTTAGATGCTTGTAGAGCGATTGAATCATAATAAAAAATCACAAAACGGTTGTACTATTTTTACAAAAAAGAGGTTTATGAATGGAAGATGCTGAAATTGCTTTGATGTTTTCTTTACTGACTATCCCTGTTGCTATTTGGCTACAATTATGGGTGAAGAATCGTAGAGAAAAACGAAAAAATTTATTGGGTGAAGAAGAATTCGATAATGCAGCACGTGCATTTATTTCTATTATTTTAGAAGGTGCTGCGATCGTTGGCGGACTCATTATGATCATTATGGGTTCTGGAGGAATCATTAAATACATCATTAATTTCTATTCTTAACATTTAAATATCGGAAATTCATTCACTTGATTTCACGCATTAATTGAATTTACTGAGAATAAACGAAGAGTGCAGATATAAAATGACTAGGCCTGTATCTTTATGAAGCTGTTTTACGGGCCGGTTGTTTTTTTGATTGCTTTGCTTTTGAGTTTGTTTCAGTCGCTTTCTTAAGTGTTTTTTGCTCGAATTCAAAGCTTATTTTGCCGTCGATATTTCTCACCAGATAGGCAGAGAAAGGTCTACCTTTTTTGGAAATAAATTTTGTAAGTAAGTCTGTCTTTCCACTTTCTAATAGCTTAGTGACCTGTTCACGTTCGATTGGACGCTCAAGGATAATTTTTCCTGTCTTGAAATCACAAGTACGATTGGCACCAATGGACTTTTCACAAACGTAATGCAAGCCGTGCTCATAAACTGCATGATTGCATTTGGGGCATTTACCTAAGGGCGTTTGCTCGCTGAAATCGATTGCTTCTAGTTCTTCAGTATTGCCGAAATCAAATTTCATTTCCAAAGTGTCGGTGAGTTTGATAATTGCACTGAAAGGCGATCCCATTTTACTTCGGAAACCTTGTAGTGGACCGACCTGGCGCTGCGTAATCAAAGTTTCCATTTCTTCAACGGTAAATTGGCGTCCAGCCAGAATTTTCCACAACGCAAAATCGCACTTTTGGCACTGAAATTTTTTGTAAGTTTCATGTACTGTACAGCCACATTTCGGGCAGGGCGATTTAAGTGTAGAGAAATCCCCGGTAATTGTTTCGCCGCGGGAAGTCTTTGCTTGTTCCACAATATGACGCGTCATTTCGACGATTTTTTCCATGAATGCCGCGCGTTTTAAATTACCTTGTTCAATCTGGCGTAATTGGAATTCCCAATTACCTGTTAATTCAGGTGAAATAAGTTCGGGAATCTTAAGTCCACGAAGTAGTGTAATCAACGAAAAAGCTTTGGCGGTCGGATGGAGCTCCCGTCCAATTCGCTGCAAATAATTTTCCAGTACTAAACCTTCAATGATAGCTGCGCGTGTTGCCGGTGTGCCCAAGCCTTTTGCATTCATGGCGGCACGCAGCTCTTCATCTTCTACCAATTTGCCCGCTCCTTCCATGGCAGAAAGAAGAGTAGCTTCAGTAAACCTTGCTGGCGGACGAGTTTGATTGGCGATAATGTCGATTTCTTCAGTGACGACTGGTTTGCCAGGTGTAATGGCAACAAGCGTGGTATCACCTTCTTCGTCATCTGTCTTAATCGACTGACCGTAAACTGTTCGCCAGCCAGGATTAATCATGATTTTGCCTTCTGTTTTGAAGGATTCGTTTTCTACGCGTGTGATGCGGGTGGTAATCAAAAATTCTGCCGCTGGGAAAAAAATTGCCAAGAAGCGTTTTGCAACCAGGTCATATAGTTTTGTCTCGGCTTCGTTTAATTTTGTTGGATTGAGTGAAGTTGGGATAATAGCAAAGTGGTCTGAGATTTTGGCGTTATTGAATATGCGCTTGTTGGGAATCACCCAGTTGGTTGCCAGAATTTGCGTGGCAAATTTTCCGTATTGTGTATTTTCCAAGCTTTGCAAAGTATCTTTTACAATTGCAATATAATCCTCTGGTAGTGCGCGAGAATCTGTACGAGGATAAGTCAGCACCTTATGTTTCTCATATAAAGCTTGTGCCAATCCGAGTGTGACCTTTGCAGAGAAACCAAAACGGCTATTTGCATCGCGCTGCAAGCTAGTCAGATCGTACAAAAGCGGGCAAATTTCTTTACTGGGTTTACTTTCTTCGCTGACGTGTCCAGACTTTCCTCGGCATTTGTCATGAATGACTACTGCTTTCTCATACTCCCATAACCGTTCAGGTTTTAATTCTTGATTGATTTTGTCTTTACTGAATTTTTCATCAAACCATTTGCCAATATAATTACCCGTGGTAGTTGCAAATGTTGCATGAACTTCCCAGAAATCTTGTGGGCGGAATTTTTTGATTTTTTCTTCACGCTCGACAAGAATTGCTAATGTTGGTGTTTGTACACGGCCTACGGTGGTTTTATGAAATCCACCTTCCTGAGAGTTAAAAGCAGTCATGGCGCGCGTGCCATTAATGCCAACTAGCCAATCAGATTCTGATCGGCTAACTGCCGCTTCGGCGAGAGATTCCACCTCTGAGTTATCCAATAATTTGGTAAATCCCTCTCGGATTGCATCGGGGGTCATCGATTGTAACCAGAGCCGCTTAATGGGTTTGTTTGTGCCGACATGGCGCGTGATGTAATAAAAAATCAACTCGCCTTCACGACCGGCGTCACAAGCATTAATGAGAGTGTCAATATCTTTGCGTTTGATAAGCTTGCTTAGAAGCTTCAAGCGGGCGGAGCTTTTCTCGATCGGGTTGAGAGCAAAATGAGGTGGAATAACCGGAAGATTTGCAAAACTCCACTTTCCTCGTTTTACCTCGTATTCTTCCGGAATTACCAATTCGAGGAGGTGTCCAATCGCTGAAGACACAACATATTGATCATTCTCGAAATAATCCGTGTGTTTGGTAAAGCCGCCCAGTACCCGTGCAATATCAGCCGCTACGGATGGTTTCTCAGCTATAATTAATGATTTACTCATGAAATTGTCAGAAAAAGCAGTTGCCGACTATTGTAGTTATGCCATACGAATAGATTGGTTAAATCAAATACGACGTAGAGCCAGTGTTAATGCCGGAAATGAGAGTCACTGACGATTAATAATTTTTCTAGTATGGCATCGTCTGTAAGTTGATTCTGTATCCACAGTTCCGTTAAAACGATTAATTTGATTTTCTCAAGGCTGGAGGAATGTTCATCCATTGTCAAAACACGGTCAATTAATAATTCTCGCTGTAATGGATTAATAATGCCGGCTTGTTCAAGAAAGCAAATGAATCCTCGGCCTTCGGTGTCAATTTTTTCTATTTCGTAGTTTGTATAACAGCGAAAGGAATCAGTTTCAATTAAGCGAGTTGAATAATTTCCAGTATCATGCTTTGCTATCTCTGAAAGCCAATCGAGAGTTTCAGAAATATCTTCATCTGCAAAGCCAGCCATGGTGAGTTTGCGTGTTAAGGTTGCAGAATCCGGATAACTGCCGGAATCAAAATAATTTTCAAATAAATAAATAAGTATGTCGAACATAATTCACGATAAATAAGTTATGAGTATCAATACGGAATTAGCAGCGCTGATTGATTATTGTGTGATGTCATTGAATTCTCTGGTAGCATCCACCGGGCAAGCTGCTAACCTGACCGTCAAGCTCAAGCGTTAATAGCATGGCTGATACCACTTCAGTCGTCAAGCCGCTTCGGGCGCACAACGTGTCGATATCTACGACATCATAACCTAGATATTTGAGTAATGCTGTATTTTCAGTTGAGTTTTTAACAGCAATTTTTTCTACACTATTCTTATTATGGGTTGATGGAAGAAAGTTCAATTCATCAAAAATGTCTTGCGTATTTTCAACAAGCTTTGCGCCTTGTTTAATCAACGCATGGCATCCTTTAGATAGAGGTGAATGAATCGAACCGGGAATTGCCATGACTTCGCGTCCCTGATCCAACGCTTGTCTTGCGGTAATTAACGAGCCACTGCGCAGTGCTGCTTCCACTACTAGGCAACCTTGACTTATTCCACTGATAATGCGGTTTCTGCGGGGAAAATTCCTGCCAATTGCAGGTGTTCCAAGTGGAAATTCAGAGATTAGTGCACCCTCTTTTGCCAATTTGTGAGCCAAAGGGTGATTTTTTGCTGGATAGACAATATCCAGGCCTGTGCCGACGATAGCCATACTGGCAGCGGAACCACGTAACCCTCCCTGATGAGCGGCGGTGTCGATGCCAAGCGCCATGCCGCTAGCGATACAAAGACCGGCATTACTAGCGGCTTCTGAAAAAACTTCAGCATTAGATAAGCCTTGTGGCGTAGCATTGCGACTACCAACGACTGCCAATACGGGTAGTTGCAATAATTCGCGTCGGCCTTTGAAATAGAGTAGTGGGGGCGGATCGGCTATGTTAAGCAGTTGTGCTGGGTAATCCGGATCAGCGAGCGTCACGACAGCATTGATCGGATCTTCCAGCCATTTGAGCGCGGCTGAGATTTTATTGCGGTCTGCTCCTTGCATGATGCGCTCGGCTATGGGTTTTTTTACGATGCGTTCCATTGCAGTAATATCTGCGGACAAAATTGCTGTCGGGTTACCGAATGCAACCAGTAGCCGTCGAATAGCTTCGTCGCCTAGGCCATCAATAAGGCAAAGGTTCAGCCATGATTCGATATCTGCCGGATGTGACATAACTACACGAACTTAGGGATAATTAAGGGGTTTTAACGGCATCCAAGATTCTGATTGAATGCGTGCTTTGAACGACCAGCGCGTAGGATAGCTTATCGAAGACACGAAACACAAATGCCAATCCTGTTCGTTCATCGGGAAGTTGCACCATTTCTCCTTGCAGGGATTTAGCTTGGCTTCTTCGGTAAATCGCCAGTACGTGCCCCATTTCCAGGCCGTCTAATTTGCCCTTATTAAGCGTTACGATTGCGTTTCTACCTATTTCGGTGACGCCGCCATATACTGAGATAATGCGGCCATTAATAGAGAAGTCCGGTGCGTGTGGTGCATAATTGTTAAATATAATATCAGGTGCAGGTACTAAGCGATCACCTTTAAGGATTTCTTCCTTAGCAAGTGTGATAGTCACCGTGCTTACATCGGCAAAGGCTTCGGCCCTGGCATTTCCGAGGTATATCGCTTCATAACCCAGAATTAGACCTTTCTGGTCTGGATCTTTGAATGCTTTGCCGGAACGGAAAAGCTGCCAGGCGTTACCTTTATCTTTGGGTAAGCCGCTGACATAAGCAGTATTGCCAGTGCTTAAGACAACGCGATTATCGCCGGAGCCGAGTATATAAGGCGCATTGGTAAGCCCATCTTTTTCAATAACCAGCGGTTGGCTTAGAAAAGGTTCGATGGTGGCTGCGGGGATGCTGGGAATGGCGGCAGTGGCTGTTTGTTCGATACGTATTTTAGGCGATAATTTGATTGTTCTGATTTCGTTACTGTCTTCAGCTAATCGTAATCGAACTCCTTGCAGCGATCTTTCCACAATTACAATGTCGCCGGGATAGATCTTGTGCGGGTTTTTTACTTGTTCTCTATTTAATCCCCAGACTTCGGGCCATCGCCAGGGGTCATTTAAAAATTTAGAAGCGATTCCCCAAAGTGTGTCGCCTGGCACTACCACATGACGATCAGGGCTGTTACTGCGCAGCAAAGTGCTATCAGTTCTGGCTGATGTCGTAGAAAGAAGACCAAAAACTAAAATCACGGCTATAATAAATTTTTGCATGAATCACTCCGCTAGCGAATTATAGGAAAGATTGAATGACTGATTCGTGATACGGTCTAATTTAAGTAATTATTTATTATCACTATACATTTTTTATGGCTATATTAAAAATATTACAATATCCGGATGACAGGCTACATACGGTGGCGGCACCAGTCGAACGAATCACCGACAGGGTGCGCGAATTGGTAGAGGATATGGCTGAGACGATGTATGCTGCACCGGGAATAGGATTGGCGGCAACGCAAGTGAATGTGCATGAACGGATTATTGTTATTGATATTTCGGAAACGCATGATCAGTTACTAGTATTGATTAATCCGGAAATTATCGCTCGTAATGGCGTTTCTGACTATGAGGAAGGTTGTTTGTCGGTTCCCGGTATTTATGGAAAAGTTCAGCGTGCTGAATCGGTTACTGTAAGTGCATTAAATGTTGGCGGAGAGTCTTTTACTTTAAATGCCGATGGACTGTTGGCGGTATGTATTCAGCATGAAATGGATCATCTGGCCGGAAAAGTATTTATTGAATACTGGTCAAAGCTTAAACAATCACGAACCTTGGCAAGATTGAAGAAAAAACAGCGTAGTGTTATGTAATGGCATGGTTGGGAATTTTCTGCAGGTCGACTTAAATATTAGAGTTATTAAGATTGTTTTTCATATTCATACAGGCGGGCTGAGATGAAGGTGGCTTTTGAGGAATGGGTGTTCTTGGGATGAGAATTATTTTCGCCGGAACCCCTCCTTTTGCTGCAACAGCCCTGGATGCTTTGATCAAGGCAAATCACAAAATTGTCCTGGTCTTAACGCAACCAGACCGTCCTGCAGGCCGGGGAATGAAAAATACGGCCAGTGCGGTTAAACAGCGTGCTCAATATCATAATCTTACTGTGCTGCAACCACCGACGCTTAAAACTTCCGAAGCGCAAGAGCAATTGCGCGCATGCAATGCTGATGTGATGGTGGTCGCAGCTTATGGTTTAATATTGCCCGAAGCGATACTCAATATTCCCCGAATGGGTTGTGTCAATATTCACGCATCGCTATTGCCACGCTGGCGCGGTGCCGCTCCGATTCAACGGGCCATCCTGGCAGGGGATCCGGAAACAGGTGTCACAATTATGCAAATGAATGCAGGGTTGGACACGGGAGCAATGTTACTGAAGCATCACTTGAGTATTGCGCCGACAGATACAACTCAGACATTACACGATAGATTAAGTGAGTTGGGCGCTAAAAGTATCGTCGAGGCTCTAGCATTACTTAACCAAGATGGATTAATTCCAATTTTGCAGGATGATGCGCAAGCTACTTATGCAGCCAAAATAACAAAAAGCGAAACCGAAATCGATTGGCATCAAAGTGCGGAACAAATAAATCGAATGGTGCGAGCATATGATCCAACTCCTGGAGCTTATAGTCATTGTCAGGGCATGTTGCTAAAGATCTGGCGGGCAAAGACAATCGTGGGAAACGCAAACGTACCGGGAGAAATTGTCGCTATAGACCGGGAAAATATCACTGTTGCGTGTGGTTCCGGGATGTTGCAGATTGAGATGATACAAAAATCGGGCGGCAAAAGATTAGGGGTGGCTGATTTTCTTGCGGGTAATCCTTTGAAGATAGGTGAGTGTTTTTCTAAACAGAGTCATGCTACTGTGACATATGATTAGGGTTCAGCTTGATGCAGCTTCTGCGATAAGTAAGGTCATGGCCGGCGAAAGCCTGACTTCGGTATTGCAGCAAACTTGGCGTGCAAACACCGTATTATCGAAGCAGCAGAGGGGAGCTATTCAAGATTTGAGTTATGGTGTATTGCGTTTTTATGGGCAATTAAGCGCTATTCTTGGTTTGTTGCTGGAACGGCCGCTACGAAACAAACAGCTGCAGTATCTGTTGTTGGTGAGTTTATATCAATTGCAATTTAGCAAAGCGCAATCGCATACTGTTGTAAATCAGGCAGTTTTGGCTTCGCGTTCATTGGTTCAAGGAAGAGGGATGCAAGGATTGGTGAATGCTGTATTGCGTAATTTTATTCGTCAGCGTGAAAGCCTATTAAAAAAAGCGGTTGAGAGTGATACGGGTCGCTATTCTTATCCGCAATGGTGGATTGACAAATTACGATCACAATACCCACATGATTTTCGAGCGATCCTGGAGGCTGGTAATAAACATCCTCCCATGACTTTACGGGTCAATCGACGTAAAACTAATGTAGGTGATTATCGCCAGCTACTGGCCGAGAAGTCACTGTGCGCCGAATTGATAGACCATGATGCGTTGCAATTAAAAAAAGCGGTAACCGTGGAGGATTTACCGGGTTTTGGCGTTGGTTTAGTGTCTGTTCAAGATGCGGGTGCGCAGTTTGCAGCACAATTTTTGGATGTTCATGACGGCATGCGTGTGCTGGATGCATGCGCTGCTCCAGGTGGTAAAGGTATGCATTTGTTGGAAATTGCAGATGTGATGCTGACATTGCTGGATAATGATTCGGGAAGGCTTGCACTCATACAGCAGAACCTTACGCGACTACAAATGACGGCCGAGCGACTAGTCTGTGGAGATGCATCAAGTCCTGAGTCATGGTGGGATGGACGATCGTTTGATCGTATTTTGGCCGATGTGCCATGTTCTGCCTCCGGTGTGGTGTGTCGACATCCCGATATCAAATGGTTGCGGCGTGAGAACGATCTGGTTAGGTTTGCAACAAATCAACAGGCAATTTTGAATGCTTTATGGAAAATTTTAAATAAGAATGGTAAGTTGCTTTATGTAACATGCTCGGTCTTTGCAGAAGAAAATAGCGTGCAGATAGAGGAGTTTCTTAAACATCATTCCGATGCGATGCCATTACCACTTGCTGAAGCTACATTGAGCAAGGGACAATTGTTACCCAATATTCAACATGATGGATTCTTTTATAGTTTGTTGCAGAAAATTTAATCAAAATACGTGGCAAATAATGTTGCTGCAAGTCAGACTTATTCTTTTAGCGTTGTTTTTTATCGTGCCAGCTACAGCCACACAAGCGGGTAGTATTCAAATAAAATCTGTCAATTTGGCTGCGGTCAATCAAGAGTTTCTTATCAGCGTCGACTCTGAGATTATTCTCAATGCAACTTTGGAGCAAGCGCTTGAGAAAGGCGTTGTGCTTTATTTTGCGACTAAATTCAGTTTGGTTGATTCACGCTGGTATTGGCTGAACGATGAGGTCGCCCGTAGTAAGTTAAGAGTTGGATTAAGGTATTATGCGCTTACGCGCCAATATCACTTGAATTATCCATCCTATTCGCAGAGCTTTAACACGCTGCAAGAAGCATTGCAGGCGTTAGGTCAGTTGCATGATTTTCCGGTCAGTATTAAGTCTGAGCTAAGGCAGGATGTGGAATATATTGCTTCGCTACGAGTATGGCTAGATCTGACCCGAATGCCTAAGCCATTTCAAGTGGAAGCAATAGGTTCCAATCAATGGAATTTGAGTTCGGAAAAGCTGGAGTGGCGTATGAAGCTACCGACACCTGAGCAGCCGCTGTTCATAAAAGGCCACGAATGAAATATGTGCTTATTATTGGTGCAGGGGTGGGAGCAGTCATGTTGTTTCTGCTGGCCACAGCGGGTGCCAATACTGAGTTTTTTGAACACAAATATCGCTTGTTATTGGGTATTAATATTGCTTTCGTGGCATTCCTCATGATTATTGTGGGGTTTTCGCTCTGGCGATTCAGGCGCAGACTGAAATCAGGTGTGTTTGGTTCAAAATTGGCATTAAGGTTAATGGTAATTTTTTCATTGATGGCGATACTTCCAGGTGCCTTGGTATATGCCGTATCGGTACAGTTTCTTGGGAAGAGTATTGAATCTTGGTTTGATGTGAGAGTGGAACGGGCACTTGAGGGAGGCTTAAATCTCGGTCACACTATGCTTGACAGCCTGCTGGCTGAATTACAAAAGAAAGCACAGGCAACCGCATTAATGCTGTCCTCGGAATCCTCGAATCCGCCTTTACTCGTGCTAAACGAATTACTTTTGCAATCTCAAGTTGAAGAAGCGACCCTTTTTAGCCCTGATGGCAGAATCATTGCATTTTCTAGTGAAAATAATTTAACGCTTTTTCCAGGCGTGCCTAACACTATGGTGATGCGGCAAATTAGAATTCAGAAGGGTTATAGTGCAGTTGAGTCCATTATCGATAAAGGTTTGTACCTTCGTGTAGTCGTTCCTGTTAATGTGCTGAATCTTAAAGAAGATATTCAAATGCTTCAGCTTCTGCAACCTGTTCCGCTGCAATTGGCAAAAGATGCCGAGCGAGTACAGGCAGGGATTGAAGATTATCAGGAGCTTTCGTTGTCCCGCCAGGGGCTGACATGGTTGTACAGCGTTACCCTGACTTTGGCACTATTGTTGTCTTTGTTTTCGGCCCTTGCTTCTGCTTCGTTGCTCAGTGAAAGATTGAGCGCTCCGTTAGGGATGTTAGCAGAGGGTACGCGTGCTATTGCGCAAGGGGACTATAGCCGTCGGCATTTGGTTCAAAGTAGTGATGAACTGGGTGTATTGACGGAATCTTTTAATTTGATGACGCAGCAGTTGGAGGAAGCGCAAGCAACCGCGCAGCATAATCAGCAAGAGGTGGAAAGCGCGCGCGCGCATCTGGAAAGTATTCTGGCAAACCTTTCTTCGGGAGTATTGGTATTTGACGAACAGTTGACTTTATCCAAGGCTAATCGAAGCGCTGAACAAATATTGCAAGTGCCACTGATTAGTTTGGATGGTGCAATCATTGAAGGATGTGTAGACAATGAGCCGCAACTGCAAGCGCTGGTAACCGAGATTAAGGAAGGTTTTGGTTCTGAAGTGGGGGGGGTATGGCAGCGTCAGATAACGCGCCTGGTAGACAGTCAGAACCAGGTGTTATTGATAAGGGGAACGCGTTTGCCAAAGATATCCGGCGGCGGTGGCGTAGTGGTGTTTGATGATATCACTAATCTTTTACAGGTGCAGCGTGCGGTTGCATGGGGTGAGGTTGCGCGCCGGTTGGCGCATGAAATAAAAAATCCCTTGACGCCAATTCAGCTTTCCGCCGAACGTGTGCAACATAAACTTATACACAAGCTTAATGAGGACGATGCGCGGGTATTGCAGCGATCGACCGAGACAATCGTGAATCAGGTTGAAGCGCTTAAGAAAATGGTCAATGAATTCAGTCAATATGCCCGTATTCCCGAACTTGAGTTACGTCAGCTTGATTTTAACCGTTTGGTGCGTGAGGTCTTGTCTATGTATGAGGTTTCAAGCATGACGATTGATCGTAATAAGCTCATACCTATCAAACAAACACTGGCGGATGATTTGCCAATGATTAAAGGAGATTCCACCCAGTTACGTCAGGTGCTACATAATTTGTTGCAAAATGCTCAGGATGCATTAATCGATGCGTTAGACCCATTGATTGAAGTGAAAACTGAAGTGGTGCAAAGCGGTGTGCAGCTCATTGTGCGTGACAATGGATGCGGATTCTCAGATGAAATTAGGGTCCGGGTTTTTGAACCCTATGTAACAACTAAACCAAAGGGAACAGGATTGGGTTTGCCCATTGTGAAGAAAATTGTAGAGGAGCATGAAGGTGTAATTCATATTCAAAATATCAAACCTCATGGCGCACAAATATCGATATTTTTACCTGCAGTGAGCAAGAGCGTGTCAAAACCAGAAATTAAAAGGAGTTGAATCAATGGAGTGATCCAAGAAAGGGTAATAATTTTGATATAGTTACACGCAGAATGCTCATTTATTGTGCATAAATCGCACTTTTTCGCATGTTTTTATGTTGCATCGATTTCCTTGAAAGTATTTTGAAGGGACTGTTAAGGGGAGAATCGATATACGATACCTCTGGAAATTGACAGTCATAGACAAGCTGATTACATTTCGGCAGCGGAGAAAATTTTAAATGATAACAAACAATACAATACTTGTTGTTGATGATGAAATTGGTATACGTGAATTGCTGTCGGAAATTTTGCGTGATGAAGGCTATCGCGTAGCGTTGGCAGAAAATGCAGAGCAAGCCCGAGTTTGGAGAAATCAGACGCGCCCTGATCTAGTGCTGCTGGATATCTGGATGCCTGATACTGATGGCATTACTCTTTTGAAAGAATGGGCTAGCAATGGTTTGCTAACAATGCCGGTCATCATGATGTCGGGGCATGGCACCATTGATACGGCTATAGAGGCAACGCGTATAGGTGCCTTTGGTTATTTAGAGAAACCGATACCGCTGCAAAAGCTGTTAAGTACTGTCATTAAGGCCTTGCGGGGTGGACAGAGTAAGCAGCACATGACACTTTCACTCGCTAGCTTGGGCAAAGGGGCTTTAATTGTTGAGCTAAGAAAAAAATTGGAGCAGGTCGCCAATTTGAAGTCACCGCTGTTATTAATGGGGGAACCAGGTGTTGGTGCAGAAATTTGCGCTCGTTTTTTGCACCGCCCAAATACGCCTTGGGTAGAACCAGAAACATTAACATCTCTGGCCGATTCACCGCTTGATTTATTGGAACTGGCACGGGATGGCTTGTTGTTTCTAAAGGATATAGGCGATATTAATAAATTGGCGCAAAAAGGGCTGTTGCTGTTGTTAAGCAAGTTGGATAAGTATAACGTGCGGTTGGTTTGCGCAACGTCACAACCGCTCGCTGAATTAGCGGCGCAAGGAGTTTTTTTGCCTAAGCTGTTTGAGACGCTTAGTAGCCTTAGTATTGGAATTCCGCCATTGAGAGCGCATCGGGAAGACGTTCCAGAATTAGCCAACCAAATTTTATCGCGTTTTGTTGAGTCGGGCGAAGCATCTTCATCGCTGCAATTCACTACTGCTGCATTAAATTGCTTACGAAATTATGACTGGCCTGGTAATTTGACACAGCTCACGGGTGTAGTGCATTCTTTGGCATTGACATGTACAGGCGATGAAATCTCGGTTGATGCGGTTCAGCAAGCCATGGTTTTTCCTGAATCCGCTTCGTCTTCTGTGACACCAGAGATTCCTTTAGATCTCTCGTTGCGCGAGGCGCGTGACTTGTTTGAAAGAACTTATTTCGAACGGTTGATTGACCAAGAAAATGGCAATATGACCCGGGTTGCTGATCGAGCAGGCCTAGAGAGAACACATCTTTATCGTAAAATAAAATTGTTGGGAATCAAATTGCGGGGGAATTGATAGAAACGGGGAATTTTCCTACTGGGTTGGTTTTATACGCAAAATGAAGGTTTCTAGTTGTCGTATTACCCGTCTTAAGAGATAATGCTAACTTTGCCAGCAATCTGTAATTGATAGGCTGGTGTGATCGTTTTTGTTTGATGAAAATTTAAGGGAGTTAGTATTAAATGGGTACATTCAAGGATTTTGACGCGCCGGTGTTTAGGAATTTGACCAGTGCGATTCGGGCACTGGCGATGGATGCGGTGCAAAAAGCCAATTCTGGACATCCCGGAATGCCGATGGGAATGGCAGAAATCGCTGAGGTGCTGTGGATCCACCATCTGCGTCATAATCCTAGTAATCCAATGTGGGTGGATCGTGATCGATTTGTCCTTTCCAACGGTCACGGATCCATGCTGATTTATGCTTTGTTGCATTTGACCGGCTACGATTTGCCGATGGAAGAGTTGAAGCAGTTTCGGCAACTTCATTCTAAGACGCCTGGACATCCGGAATATGGTTATACACCCGGTGTAGAGACCACAACTGGCCCACTAGGTCAAGGAATTACGAATGCAGTAGGTATGGCGCTTGCTGAAAAAGTGTTGGCTGCCGAATTTAATAGACCTGGTTATAATATCGTAGATCATTATACGTATGTTTTTCTGGGGGATGGCTGCATGATGGAAGGCATCTCCCATGAAGCTTGCTCGTTGGCGGGAACGCTTGGTTTGGGTAAGTTAATTTGTTTTTACGATGATAACGGTATTTCTATTGATGGCCATGTTGAAGGCTGGTTTACCGACGACACACCTAAGCGGTTTGAATCCTATGGCTGGCACGTAGTTCCTGACGTCAATGGTCACGATCCTATGGCGATTGAAGCTGCGATTGAGGAGGCGAAACGAGTAAATAACAAGCCATCGATGATTTGCTGTAAAACTGTGATTGGAATGGGTTCGCCTAATATGGCTAATACACATTCCGTACATGGTGCTGCATTAGGGGATGCAGAAATTGCTGCAGCTCGTCCACATATAGGTTGGCATCATGCGCCTTTTGAAATTCCACAAGATGTCTATAGTGCATGGGATGCCAGAGCAAAAGGTCAAAAGCTTGAAACCGAATGGGGCGAGAAATTTGCAGAATATGCTGAAAGATATCCTGCCGAAGCTGCCGAATTTAACCGCAGAATGGCGGGTGACCTGCCGTCAAATTGGAATGATTACGTACAAAGTATAATCAATCAGGTTAATGGGAAAGCGGAAACAATTGCCAGCAGGAAAGCTTCGCAAAATGCCATTGAAGGTTTGGCACCTGTGTTGCCTGAATTGATTGGTGGTTCGGCTGATCTGGCTGGGTCTAATTTGACTTTATGGTCTGGTTCAAAAGGAATTGACCAGCTAAATGGCGGTAATTATATTTATTATGGCGTGCGTGAATTCGGCATGAGTGCAATTATGAATGGGTTGTCGCTGCATGGCGGCTTGATTCCTTATGGCGCCACTTTCTTGATGTTTTCTGAGTATGCGCGTAATGCCCTACGCATGGCTGCCTTGATGAAAATTCGTAATATTTTTGTTTTCACCCATGACTCAATCGGTTTGGGTGAAGATGGACCCACGCATCAGCCTGTAGAGCAAACGGCTACATTACGATATATCCCCAATATGGATGTATGGCGGCCATGTGATACGGTTGAGTCAACAGTTTGTTGGGCGCGTGCCATTGAAAGAAAAACGGGTCCTTCAATATTGATATTCAGTCGTCAAAATCTGCCATTTCAGAAACGCGATGCAGCGACTATTCAATTGATTGACAAAGGTGGTTATGTTTTATCGGAAGCAGATAACGGTAAGCCGCAAGCAGTGTTGATCGCCACTGGCTCGGAAGTGGGATTGGCAATGAATGCACAAAAGGCATTGGCGCAAGAAGGTATTTATGTGCGGGTGGTTTCCATGCCATGTACCAATATTTTCGATCGACAGGAATTATCCTATAAAGACAGTGTGCTGCCAAAAGGTATTAAGCGGGTTGCTATTGAAGCTGGTGTAACTGATTTCTGGCGAAAATATGTCGGTTTGGATGGTGCGGTAGTAGGTATTGATACCTTTGGCGAATCGGCTCCTGCAGATGTGTTATTTAAGCATTTTGGTTTTACTGTAGAAAATGTGATTAAGACAGTAAAAGATATTCTCTAATTTAATAACTTATGATTGATAAAAGCAGATGAAGTGAGTATTCATCTGAAACGCAGGCTTTTTATTCAAGGAGTTTTAGCATGACAATTAAAGTAGGTATAAATGGTTTTGGTCGTATCGGACGCATGGTTTTCCGTTCAGCAGTACAAAATTTCCCAGATATTGAAATCGTTGCGATCAATGATTTGCTGGAACCGGATTATTTGGCATATATGTTAAAGCATGATTCGGTTCATGGCCGATTCCAGGGGGAGGTCTCAATTGATGGCGATACATTGGTAGTCAATGGTAAAAAAATCCGGTTAACCGCAATTAAAGATCCTGCGGAATTAAAATGGAATGAAGTTGGGGCTGAAGTTGTAATTGAGTCAACAGGTTTATTCCTAACCAAAGAGACTTGTGAAAAACACCTGGCTGCGGGTGCGAAGAAGGTCATTATGTCAGCACCTTCCAAAGATGATACGCCAATGTTTGTGTATGGCGTAAACGACAAATCTTATAAAGGGGAAAGCATTATTTCCAATGCTTCCTGTACTACCAATTGCTTAGCGCCGATTGCGAAGGTATTGAACGATAAATGGGGAATTAAACGCGGTCTAATGACCACTGTTCACGCAGCAACTGCTACACAAAAAACTGTCGATGGTCCGTCCAATAAAGACTGGCGCGGTGGTCGTGGTATTTTGGAAAATATTATCCCATCATCAACCGGTGCTGCCAAAGCAGTAGGGGTTGTAATTCCAGAATTAAACAAGAAGCTAACCGGCATGGCGTTCCGTGTGCCAACATCGGATGTATCAGTGGTTGATTTGACTTGCGAACTGGAAAATGAAGCCAGTTACGATGAAATTTGCAAGGCAATGAAAGAAGCTTCAGAGGGTTCAATGAAAGGTGTGTTGGGTTATACCGATCAAAAAGTGGTATCAACTGATTTTCGCGGCGAAAGCTGTACCTCGATTTTTGATGCAGAAGCTGGCATGGCTCTGGACAAAAGCTTTGTCAAAGTAGTTGCTTGGTACGACAATGAATGGGGCTATTCCACCAAAGTCCTGGAGATGGTTCGTACGGTTGCTAAGTAAAACTTTCAAATATGCGTTAGTTCAATTAGGAGATGGATTGATAATCCTGGTTAATTTAGCGTCGTTGATATTCAATTCGAAATAAGATCGCACATAAAGGGTAGCGTTTGCTATCCTTTATATTTTTAAAGACAATTCTGGAGTTTGCCGTGTCAGTTATCAAAGTTGTAGATCTTGATCTAAAAGGTAAGCGGGTATTTATCCGTTCTGATCTAAACGTGCCAGTAAAAGATGGTAAAGTTACCTCTGATGCACGTATAACCGCCTCAATGGCCACAATTAATCACTGTCTCAAACAAGGCGCCAAAGTCATGGTGACATCGCATCTTGGTCGACCGGAAGAAGGGCAATGGAGCGAAGAAAATTCGCTTAAGCCTGTAGCAGATAATATTGCCAATCGACTGAATAAGTCAGTACGGTTAATCCGGGACTGGCTGGATACTGGCTTTGAATTAGCCGATGGAGAATTGGTGGTGTTGGAGAATTGCCGCATCAATAGAGGTGAAAAGAAAAATTTGGAGGAAACCGCACAAAAGTATGCGAAATTATGTGATGTATTCGTGATGGATGCATTTGGCACCGCACATCGTGCGGAGGCATCAACACACGGCATTGCCAAATACGCGCCTGTGGCTTGCGCAGGCATTCTGCTCACTGAGGAGCTGGAAGCACTGACCAAAGCGCTATTGAATCCGGCGCGTCCAATGGTAGCGATTGTTGGCGGTTCGAAAGTATCTACCAAACTGACGGTACTCGAATCGCTATCTGAAAAAGTTGACCAACTGGTGGTAGGTGGTGGCATTGCCAATACTTTTTTAAAAGCTACCGGAAAAAATGTTGGAAAATCCTTGTGCGAAGATGATTTAGTGCCAACAGCTAAGGCTTTAATGGACAAAATGGCTAAACGTAATGCTTCGATACCGATTGCTGTCGATGTTGTGGTGGGTAAAAAATTTGATGCTAACGAACCGGCTGTATTAAAGGAAGCCAGTAATGTTGCCGACGATGACATGATTTTTGATATCGGCCCAAAGAGTGCCCAAGAACTCGTGGACATTATTATGCGAGCCGGTACCGTGGTTTGGAACGGACCCGTGGGTGTATTTGAATTTGACCAGTTTGGCGCAGGAACTGAGAAAATTGCCCGAGCAATTGCAGAAACCAGTGCTTTCACGCTGGCGGGCGGTGGCGATACGATTGCGGCAATTCAGAAATACGATATCTACGACAAGGTATCTTATATATCAACAGCAGGTGGTGCATTTCTTGAGTTTTTAGAAGGCAAAAAATTACCAGCAGTGGAAATATTGGAAAAGCGTGCTCATTAATTTATACGGATTATGATTCGAAGAACAAAAATTGTAGCGACACTGGGACCGGCTTGTACTAATCCAAAAATATTAGAACGCATGATTATGGCTGGTGTCGATGTTGTTCGGATCAATTTTTCACATGGCACACGCGAACAGCATATCGAATTTGCCGAATTGACACGCTCATTGGCGCGAGCAGCCGGACGAACCGTAGGTGTTTTGGCCGATTTGCAAGGCCCCAAAATACGGGTTGGCAAATTTGAACACGGTAAAATCAGACTGGAAATCGGTGATCAATTTATCCTCGATTCTTTCTGCGAATTGGGTAACCAGGAGAGAGTCGGTCTGGACTACAAGGAATTACCGAATGATTTAGAAGCGGGTGCGACTCTTATGCTCGACGATGGCCGTATTGTGCTGAGTGTATCCTCAGTTAGAGAACACCAGGTATTTTGTGTGGTTGAGCAAGGTGGTGTGCTGTCGAACAACAAAGGCATTAATCGCAAGGGTGGTGGACTCGGTGCACCAGCACTAACTAGCAAGGATTTGGAAGATATCAAGACGGCTGCAGAATTTGGCGCAGATTATTTAGCTGTGTCATTTGTACGCTCTGGCGATGATATCAGGCAAGCGCGTGCGTTGATGCAGGAAGCCGGCGGGAAAGGTATGGTTATGGCCAAAATTGAACGCTCAGAGGCTATTCTTGCGCTGGATGATATCCTGGAAGCATCAGATGCCATTATGGTTGCGCGTGGTGATCTGGCTGTCGAAGTTGGTGATGCGGCAGTTCCAGCGTTGCAGAAAAGAATGATTCGCGCGGCAAGAACAAATAATAAATTGGTTGTGACCGCCACACAGATGATGGAATCCATGATTACTAATCCAATTCCTACACGCGCTGAAGTATCCGATGTTGCTAATGCAGTACTGGATGGCACCGATGCAGTGATGCTGTCGGCTGAATCGGCTGCCGGCGAATACCCGGTAGAAGCTGTGGAAGCAATGGCAAGAGTTTGCCAAGAAGCAGAAAAAGAATATTTGGTTAGTCATGATCGGCGTGCGATAACAGTAAATCAAGTAACCATTGAAGAAGCTATTGCGCGTGCAACCATGTTTACAGCCAGTGGTTTGCAGATACGCGCGATTGCCGCACTGACACAAAGTGGCGTCACCGCATTGTTAATGTCACGTAGAAGTTCCAAAGTACCTATTTTTGCGTTAAGTCCAAATGAAGACACACGCAGGCGGGTAACGCTGTTTAGAGGTGTTTATCCAGTCGAATTTGGCGAAGGATTAAGCGATCCTGAAATTATTCTTAATCTGGCAGAAGAAGAATTGCTAAACCGTGGCGTTGTGCGCAATGGTGATATCATGGTTATGACAATTGGTGAGCCTGTCGGTAAATCCGGTGGTACCAATACCATGAAAATTATCAAAGTAGGAGAATGGAAGTTGAGGCATGGCATTGATGATGTTTCGTGAATTATTGGCGCAACCATACTTGAATATCGGTTGCCGGTCATGCAATGAAAAGTGAAAAGATATTTATTAAAGATAATGGCTTATACTAGAACGTGATTTGTTATGACAATTTTTTAAAGGAGATTTAAATGGCACTTGTATCACTCAGACAATTACTCGATCATGCGGCGGAAAACGGTTACGGTTTGCCTGCATTTAACGTTAACAATCTGGAACAAATCCAAGCCATCATGCAAGCAGCTGATGAATGCAACAGCCCAGTGATCATGCAAGGTTCCGCAGGTGCAAGAAAATATGCCGGAGAGGCTTTCTTGAGGCACCTGATTGCTGCTGCTGTTGAAGCTTATCCGCATATTCCCATCGTAATGCATCAGGATCATGGCGCTTCGCCATCAGTATGTGTGAATGCCATCCGTAGCGGTTTTTCGAGTGTCATGATGGATGGTTCGTTAAAAGAAGATGCTAAAACCCCTTCTACTTATGATTACAATGTCAAAGTGACGGCAGATGTGGTGAATATCGCTCATTCTGTCGGTGTTTCGGTGGAAGGTGAGTTGGGATGTCTGGGTTCGCTGGAATCAGGTATGGGGGAAGCGGAAGATGGGCACGGCGCTGAAGGTGTGCTGTCGCATGATCAGTTGTTGACAGATCCGGAAGAAGCTGCCGATTTCGTGCGTAAAACCGGTGTGGACGCATTGGCAATTGCGATCGGAACTTCGCACGGCGCGTACAAATTTACCCGTAAACCCACAGGCGATATTTTAGCGATTCAGCGCATCAAGGAAATCCATGCACGTATTCCTAATACACATTTGGTGATGCACGGTTCCAGTTCAGTACCACAAGATTGGTTGGAAATCATACGCAAATACGGCGGCGATATTAAGGAAACTTATGGCGTACCGGTGGAAGAAATTCAGGAAGGCATTAAATATGGTGTTCGCAAAGTCAATATTGATACCGATATCCGATTAGCCATGACCGGTGCGATTCGTCGCAGCTTAGAACAGGATAAAAGCAATTTCGATCCGCGCAAATACCTGAAAGAAGCGACTGCGGCTGCGAAAGAAATTTGTAAGGCTCGCTTTGAAGCTTTTGGCTGTGCCGGCCAGGCCAGTAAAATCAAACCGATTTCACTGGAAAGCATGGCGAATCGCTATGCTAAAGGTGAACTGAATGCGGTAATCAAGTAATTGTTTAGATGTCTGTAGTCCTATGATTGGATGGTATATTTCATCAATCATAGGATTAATTAATGTGATTTAGTAGTGCCTCGCTTTCGATATGCAATGCACGCTTGTTATGTCGATACTATTTTGACTAAACGACTTGCTCAAAAAGCACCGTTGATAGTTGGTTGTTTTTTTATTTCATAAATTTGGTAAGAATCATCTGCTTGAACTAAAACGGTAGCTTTGATTCTAACAGTGTTGATTCTTACGTGTTTAGCCTGGTATAGGTAGACGTGCATCCAAGCTGCGCTAATCCATCTACTTTCCGCAGTTGGTAGTTTATCTGTAGTCAAATTGATGTCTGACCTACCTTTAGGTCAGGTTTATCTTATCTGTATTAATTCGTATATTCTGTTCTTGATCGCTATTTATTTGTTGAATGGCGATTAGACATTTTAAAAAGGAATGGTTGCTCATGAAACCTAAAATCATACTCTCATCACTTGATGTGGAAAGGCTTGAAAATATCCTGTTATCAATGACTGATGATAATTTTCCAGGGATAAATGATCTTGAAGAAGAACTCGCTCGTGCTGATGTGGTCGATCCTAAGAATATTCCTGCTACGGTTGTCACAATGAATTCAACAGTGAGATTTAAAGTGGAGTCTTTGAACAGTGAATTTTTGTTGACTCTGGTATATCCCAAGGATTCGGATGCTGAGAAGGGGAAGATTTCCATACTGACCCCTGTGGGAAGTGCGCTTTTAGGGCTTTCTCAAGGTGATGAAATTGAATGGCCTAAGCCAAACGGCGGATTGATGAATGTTCGTATAGAAGAAATCACATATCAGCCTGAGAGATCTGGCGAGTATCATCGGTAATGGGATTATATCTAATCGCGATTGATTCAATCAGATTCGAGTTTTCATTTGCACCGCAGTTGCTTGGATGACATGAATAGTCATCTCAGTATATGCATACAAAATTCTGCTTATGCTGATTTTTTCGGAGGCACATAACCTATTGGCTGTTCCGCTCCTGCGCCAAAGAAATGGGCTTCCAGTTGTTCGGCCAGATACTTTCGCGCATTAGGATCAGAGAGATTGAGGCGATTTTCGTTTACCAGCATGGTTTGGAGTTTGAGCCACTGATTCCAGGCTTCTTTGGAAACATTATCAAATATTCGTTTACCGAGTTCGCCAGGATAGGTTTGAAAATCCAGGCCTTCAGCTGTGTGACCCAGCTTGATACATTTCACCATTCTCGCCATGTATGCTCCTAATCAATTAATAACACTTAGTGGAAAAAAACGCCATTATGAAATGTTCCTTGTTTTGCGTAAACAGCCACCGTGCATCTTGCTTGGTAATGCTATAAATGCTTGATCAGAACTTTCGAGCGGCGTTGATAGTTATAAAAATTCTGCTTGGCTTTAGGCAAATCCGCAGGAGTGGTGACGCTAAAACCATGCTCAATAAACCAATGCATGGCATGTGTGGTGAGAACAAACAGGGTGTGAATCCCTTGAGAGGCAGCCTGAGCTTCGATATATTTTAGCAAGCGGTTACCATGCCCAAAATTGCGGTAATCGCGATGAATCGCCAAACAGGCCAGTTCCCCGGAATTTTCCTCCGAAAACGGATAAAGTGCCGCACAACCGAGAATAATGCCATCATGTTCAAGAACGATGAAGCGGTCGATTTCAATTTCTAGTAACTCTCGGCCACGCCTGACCAATATACCCTCGGCTTCGAGTGGTTCAATTAGTTTCAAAATACCGCCAACATCATCAATTCTTGCTTTTCTGATGGCTTGTAGCGTTTCCTTGGAAATCATCGTGCCGATTCCATGGTGCGTAAAAAGTTCTTGCAAAATGGCGCCATCGGTATGGCGATTGATTAAATGCACGCGGGCTACCGGCATTTCGCAAGCTTTAATTGCGCATTGGAGAAAAAGCTGGACTTCTTCGGACAGTTGAGTGGCTATTTTCTTTTCACCTAAAAGCGATTTTGTCTCCTCTACAGTCATTTCGCGCGGCAATGGCATCTTTTCTTCAGCGGGTGACGTATGCTGAGTTAGTGTATCCCAGAGAAAAATCAATTTTTCAGCGCGTAAAGCAATGGCGGTTTCGGTTGCTACATTTTCCATGGTTAGATTGAAAATTTCTCCTGTCGGGGAATAACCGAGTGGGGAAATAAGCACTACGCTGCCTTGTTCTAAATTTGAGGTAATGGCTTGTACATTGATTTTTCGAACCTTCCCGGTATGCAATAAATCGACACCATGAATTACGCCATACGGACAAGCGATGACAAAATTACCACTAGAAACCTTAATTGCGGCGTTTGCCATGGGGGAATTGGGTAGACCCATCGATAGTAAGGCGGCGATTTCATGGTGAATTCTTCCTACCGACTCCTTGACACATTGCAATGCAGCAGGATCCGTGACACGAATATCCATCACGGTTTGAGTTTTCAGTTGCGATTCATCCAAGCGCAACTGAATTTGCGGCCGCGCGCCATGCACTAGTACCAAGCGGACACCCAGACTAGCTAATAGATTGATATCGTGAATAAAATGAACAAATTTTGCATCGGTAATCATTTCACCATTAAAACCAATGACAAAAACTTTTCCCCGAAATGTATTGATGTAGGGCGTAACGGAGCGGAACCAAGAGACAAATTCAGTAGGAATGTTGATGTGCATGGTAAATATTGAAATAAAACGGTGAGAAACCGCTCGTTATCTAGAAGTCACCCCATAGCGTTTGTAGGGCCGAAATGGTCGCCAGAGCAACGCTTTCCGTGCGAAGAGTGCGTTTGCCTAAACGGATTGGAACAAAACCTGTATGTAAAATTGCAGCTTCCTCTTCGGAAGTAAATCCCCCTTCAGGTCCGACCAGCAGCGATGTGCCGGCAGTGCCAGTCGGCTTGGCTATATCACGCAGTCGCGTAATAGCTGAAGCTATCAACAGGAGCCGAACATCGTGTATGGGGTGCGATTTTTTTTGGCTGAGCCAGTCAGATAGAGAACTTAAAGGCAGTACCTGGGGCACAAGATTTCTACCGCATTGCTCACAGGCTGAGATGATAACTTTTTGCCAGTGTTGCAAACGCTTGCATGCACGCTCATCAGACAGGTGCACGATGCTGCGTGTTGTACTGATAGGTTGAATGGAGGTTACACCCAGTTCTACCGACTTTTGTATAATCCAATCCATTTTTTCATTTACGCATATTGCCTGTACAAGTTCTATCGTTAGCGGCGACTCGCGTTCCTTATCGTAATAATCCTCAATTACAGCTGTTGTGGTGGATCGATTAATTGTTTCGATGTGCGCGGAATATTCTCCGCCATGGCCATTAAATAATGTGATCGAATCGCCTTTTTTCAGGCGCAATACCCGCATGGCATGATGCTTGTTATCAGAGGATAATTCAACGATCTTTCCAATAACGATTTCGGCAGGATGATAGAAACGCGCATGCATGATGAGATCTGAACGTGGCCAATGACATTTTCCGTAAATGGACTCATGATAATATAGCACGATATTTATCCGGCAATGCTGATCATCATATTGAATTTGGTAAGCGTGCGCTGATAAGTAGCACAGGATTAATATCAATGGTAGGAGAGGGTAAATGGTAAGTTTAACAACACCGGTATGTGATTTTGGCTGGAAAGCAATTGATTTTGATTTGTTGGGTGTCGATGGAAAACGTTATAACCTCGCATCGGCAAAAGGAGTAAACGGATTGCTGGTGATGTTTATTTGTAATCACTGTCCTTATGTGAAGGCAGTGCAAGATCGCATTATTCGTGATGCCAACGAATTGAAATTGCACGGGATTAACGCTATTGCGATCATGTCCAACGATCCGGCCGATTATCCGGAGGACTCCTTTGAGAATATGGCATTGGTGGCCAAAAAGTTGAATTATCCCTTCCCGTATGTGTGGGATGAAACTCAGGATATTGCCAAGCAATATGGTGCAGTCTGCACGCCTGATTTTTTTGGATTCAATAGTGAATTGGAATTGCAATATCGTGGACGTTTGGATGCTTCACGCAAAGAAGCAGCACCGGCAGATGTGCGTCGGGATTTGTTTGAGGCTATGTTGCAAGTTGCGAAGACAGGTCATGGTCCACAGGACCAAATTCCCAGCATTGGCTGCTCTATCAAATGGCGGGTGGAATAAGCGTGCTCGAAAAAATTATCGCGGCCGTGAAAGATGTTGCGCAGCAAGTGATTATGCCGCGTTATTTAAAAGTAGACCGGCAACTGAAAGCGGATGGCAGTTTTTTTACTGAGGCTGACGTTGAAGCTCAAAATGCCTTGCTCGAAACTTTGCAGAGAATTCGTCCCGCCGCTGCGATGGGCGAAGAAATGTCCGATGCGGAACAGAAAGTGCAGTGGGAGAAAGGTAATACAGGGCTATGGAGTATTGACCCGATTGATGGCACATCCAATTTTTTCAATGGATTACCTTATTTTGCAATTTCGGTTGCTTTTATGGAACAAGGCCGAGGTGTGGTGGGGGTTATTTATAACCCGGTAACCAATGAAATGTTCTATGCTTCAAAAGGTGGCGGTGCTTTTCTTAATGGAATCGCTTTGCCGATTAAGAAATATGTACCTACTATGGAGAGCGCGACAGCCAATGTAGATTTGAAACGACTCGATCGAAAATTGGCAGCGAAAGTGGCAGCTTATCCACCTTATGCTTCGCAGCGAAATTATGGCGCTTGCGCCCTAGAATGGTGCTATACCGCGGCCGGTTATTTTGATTTGTACCTGCATGGCGGACAAAAGCCATGGGATTATGCGGCTGGCTCGCTCATTCTTGAGGAGGCCGGGGGGAATATGTGCGGCTTTGATCAGGACGATTATTGGGCGGGTTCGCCGTGGAAACGATCGGTGATTGCAGCGCTGGATCCTGAATTATTTGCTCAGTGGCGTGATTGGGTGCGCGAAAATCGGTAGACAATTAAAATTGCGAAGATAGAAAATTTGAAGCGGAGCAGAGCATTTAATTGAAAATTATAATACTCGGCGCGGGACAAGTCGGTTCTTCAGTAGCAGAGAGCTTGGTCAGCGAAGCAAATGATATTACCGTGGTCGACCTGGATTCGAAAAGGTTGGGGTTGTTGCAAGACCGTTTCGATCTGCGAACGGTTGTTGGCAATGCCTCACATCCCTCGGTGCTTACGAATGCTGGCGCGCACGATGCGGATATGGTTTTAGCGGTCACTGAAAATGACGAAACCAATCTAGTAGCTTGTAAGCTCGCTGCTACCTTGTTTAATACGCCCACAAAAATTGCGCGAATTCGTTCTACTGAATACTTGGCGCACCCCGAGATTTTCTCGGATAATAATTTTTGTGTTGATTTTGCTATTAGTCCGGAACAAATCCTCACTGAATATATAGAAAAATTAATTGAGTTTCCTGAGGCGCTACAAGTACTCGATTTTGCATCGGGTAAAGTAAGTTTGGTTGCGGTTCGCGCGTTAAAAGGCGGTGCCTTGGTTGGACAGCAATTGCAGGAACTGCGTAAACATGTACCAAATGTCGATACCCGGGTAGCAGCCATTTTTCGCAAAGATCGCCCCATTATTCCTGAAGGAGATACAGTCATCGAAGCTGAGGATGAAGTGTTTTTCATCGCGGCAACAGAAAATATTCGTACCGTCATGCGTGAATTAAGGAGCATGGATAAGCCTGTTAAACATGTGATGATTGCCGGTGGAGGTAGAATTGGTAAACGACTGGCACAAGCGCTGGAGCACGATTACCAAGTCAGGATAGTTGAGCATAATTATCAGGCCTGCGAGCGCTTGGCGGAACAAGTGCACAATGCCTTGGTATTGTATGGTGACGCAACCGATGAAACCTTGCTCGAAAGCGAGAATATCGCTGACATGGATATGTTTTGTGCGCTCACAAATGATGACGAGAATAATATTATGTCATCTCTATTGGCAAAGCGATTGGGGGCAGACAAAGTTATCGCGCTTATCAATCGCCGTGCGTATGTAGATTTGGTACAAAGTGGCGGTATCGATATCGCTATTTCACCTGCTCAAGTGACAATTGGTTCGGTGCTGGCTTATGTTCGTCATGGCGATGTGGAAGCAGTCCATAGTTTGCGGCGTGGAGCGGCGGAAGCTATGGAATTGGTTGCACATGGAGATGCCAAATCATCTCGTGTGGTAGGAAGAAAAATTGAGGATATCAAACTGCCGAAAGGCGCTACTATCGGCGCTATTGTTCGAGGATTGCCAAAATCTGAAAATATATTTGGTGTAGATCTGGCACCCGAGGAAAAAGAGCTTCGCCGTCAATCAGACAAGCGCATACAAGTGATCATCGCCCATCATGACACGATTATAGAGCAAGAGGATCATGTAATTTTATTTGTGATTAATAGAAAAATGATTCGTGAAGTAGAAAAACTCTTTCAAGTCAGTGTCGGATTCATATAAAAGATAATTGCCATGAATAGGCTTTTTGCTGTTGTCAATGTCCTAAGCAAAATGGTACTGATTTTTGGACTCACTATGCTTGTTCCGTTGGCGCTGGCGGAGTGGAACAAAGATGGTGCACGATCAGCATTTGAAGAATCTTTTATGATCACCTTGGGAGCCGGTTTTGTGATGTGGCTGGCTACGCGTCACTATAAGCGTGAGTTGCAAACAAGAGATGGTTTTTTGTTGGTTGTGATGGTTTGGTCTGTGCTGCCAGTTTTTGCCATGTTACCTTTGTTATTTTATTTACCTGAACTTAACCTGAGTATGGCTTATTTTGAAGCTGTTTCAGGATTAACTGCTAGTGGCGGTACAGTTCTAACCGGTCTTGATCAATTGCCGCCATCGATTAATCTATGGCGTGGCGAGATTATATGGCTAGGTGGAATGGGTTTGATTGTATTAGCGGTTGCGATCTTACCATTGCTAGGAGTCGGCGGTCGCCAATTAATGAATGCTGAAATACCTGGTCCCATGAAAGAAAATAAACTCACCCCCCGTATTGCTGAGACTGCCAAGGGCTTATGGTCTATTTACGCAAGCCTAACTTTGGTTTGTGCTATTGCCTATAATTGGGCCGGTATGGATTGGTTTGATGCTGTCGTTCACGCCTTTACAACTTTGGGATTGGGTGGGTTTTCGTCCCACGATGCTAGTTATGGCTATTGGGACTCTCCGCTTATTGAAGCTGTTGCAATTGTATTTATGTTGATTGCAGGGGTAAATTTTGCAACTCACTTCTTAGTCTGGCGGGCAAAAAACTTAACTGCTTATCGCTATGATTCTGAGCTTAGCTGGTATTTGGTTATTGTTCTAGGCAGTTGTATTGGATTGGCGTTGTATTTGTGGTTTACCGATATCTATGCTGACCCGTTGACGGCATTGCGTTATGCAGCTTTCAATATTGTTTCGGTTGCGACAACTACCGGCTACAGTAATACCGATTACACTCAGTGGCCAATGTTTATACCGTTATGGATGTTATTTTTATCTGGATTTTGCACTTCTTCAGGCTCTACCGGAGGGGGAATCAAAATGATCCGTGCCCGAATCTTGTATCAGCAAGTATATCGAGAAATGATAGCGATTATGCATCCTAACGCAGTTATTCCGGCCAGGCTGGGTAGAAATATTGTTGCTAATCGAGTCATACTGGCCGTGCTTATCTTCTTATTTGTATACACTGTGAGCATCGTACTGATGACAATTATATTAACGCTGAGTGGATTGAGTTTTGTCACTGCTTTTTCAGCGACAGTGGCATGTATCAATAACTTAGGTCCCGGTCTTGGTGAAGTGGGACCGGCAAATACTTATGCGCAACTAACTGATTTTCAGACTTGGATATGTAGTTTTGCGATGCTACTTGGGAGATTGGAGTTTTTTACATTGCTGGTTATCTTTACACCTGCTTTCTGGCGAAAGTGAATTTTCTATTAGGATCTGGAAAAGTAATTGATCCAATTGTATTGCGAAAGGACGGTAAATGCGAATTATAAGATATTGTTTTGATAGATGAATAAGGAGTCTTCGTGGATAGTACCAATACGCTGAAAGGTATTAAGGTCATGATCGTGGATGACAGTAACACGATCCGAAAAAGTGCGGAAATTTTCTTGAAATCCTCCGGGTGTGTGGTTCAGTCGTCGGAAGACGGATTCGAAGCAATGTCCAAAATTGTCGATGATCCGCCAGATATTATTTTTATTGATATCGTAATGCCTCGTTTGGATGGATATCAAGCATGCATGTTAATTAAGAAAAATCCTATTTATCAATCTATACCAGTGATTATGCTATCTAGCAAGGATGGCTTGTTTGATAAGGCCAAGGGTCGAATTGCCGGTTCCGATGATTATTTAACAAAACCATTTACTGCTGAGGGTTTATTAAGCATAATACGAAAATATGCAATATCTTGTGTTGCATAGTATGAAATTAGTATAGAGCATAATTCGGCAGTAAAATTTTAGTGCGATGATTTTTTAGGATTAAGTCATTTTGTCAAAGCAATTTTAGCTTACTTTACTTTCAGATACTTATTCAAAAAGAGAAATACAAGAAATTAGAAAGATTGTTATGGAAGTATGAATAAATTTTATGACAAATGACTTGACTTTAAGTGGTGATGTCGACTAGCCTGAGAGGTGTAGTTAAATTAGGGAAGAAAAGGCTAATTTAGCTGCCGAAATTTTGAG
>CAADGS010000102.1 GCA_900696615.1 uncultured beta proteobacterium | reverse complement strand
TCGATGTCGCCAAAAATCCGGTCATCGATCATGCTGGTAAGCCCATAAAGTTCCAGCAAGGAGTTCTGCAGCGGCGTTGCTGTGAGCAGCACCTTGGAATGGACGTGCGCCAACGCTTCCTTCAGTGTTTTGGCGATGACATTGCTGGTTTTGTAGACGTTGCGCAACCGATGGGCTTCGTCAAGCACGACTAAATCCCATTCGATGGTTTTTACATTATCCGCTTTGGCCTTGGCGAACTGATAAGAGCAAATCACCGGGCCGGAACCATGCTCAAACGGATTCCGATCAATCTGCTTGCGGATGGCGTTATAGCTTTTGGCTTCCAGGATCCGGCCTTGCAAACTGAATTTATCCTGTAATTCCTGATGCCACTGCTTGCGCAGGTTAGCTGGAACAATAATCAGAATGCGGCGGCGGCGCTCGGCCCAACGTTGTGAAATCACCAAACCTGCTTCGATGGTTTTACCCAGCCCCACCTCATCGGCAAGGATCACGCCGCGAGAGAGCGGATTACGGCATGCGAAGAGCGCTGCTTCGACTTGATGGGGATTGAGGTCAACTTGCGAATCGACCAGCGTCGAAGCCAACGATTCGACCGAATCACTTGCAGCCCGGCGCGTGAGCAGCCAAGCAAAATACTGACTTTGATGCGGTGTTAATTGCGGTTTCGTAATCAACAATGACTCTTTTTACATTTGATTTCAAGCCTAAACCAGTTTTTGATTTTATCAGCCCTTGACAAGAATTTATGTAAAAAACTCTGAAATGGGAGGCTGAATAATAATGGACCAGACTGCTAAGAAAGCACCGAAATAGCAAAAATCAGCGGTCAGGCCAGGCAGAGAATCAGACTACGTCTTACGAATGGCTTCGGCATTTCGAGCCTGATTTCAACGCGGCACAGCTTAGCGCAGTAGTTCTTCAGAGATTCTTTATATTTATTTCGATTTCGACTGACTGTTGATGAGCAAATTCGGTGGCGGGCCGATTGGCTCGAAATTTTTCAACAGCGGCACATCGTCTTTGTTAATCGAACGGATATCCATATCGTAAGTACCGTGCGGCCCCCAACTACCGGTGAATTTCTTGCCATCCGGCGTAAATGTCCAGCACATATCTTCTCCGCCGGTATTTACCGCATCGCCGAGATTGATCGGTTCCTGCCATTCACCTTTTGCGTTCTGATGGGAAATCCACTCGTCATGACCGCCACGCGAGCCTAAATCTGTTCGCATGCTAGTTATAATCAGGCTTTTGCCATCTTTGGATAACCCAGTCCAATGCATGTGATCGCGATGCGGCGAATTGATTTTTGCTCCCAGGCTCTCGGGTTTCTGCCACACACCGTCCTTCTTTTCAACTTTCCAAATGTCGCTGTCTTGCGTCACGCCAGGCTGATGATAGCTAAAATAAATCAGGCTATCGGAAGCGATAATCGGACAATGCTCTTCACCTGTCGGTGTATTGATATTAGGCAGTTCGGGCACGTCGTTCCAATTTCTGGCTGATTGCCAGACACCGTCGACTTTTTGTACCACGTATAAATCGCCGGACAACATATTACCCGGCTCGTAACGAGTAAAATAGATCACATTGCCATCATCCGAGAAACTCGGCTCCAACTCCCATGCCGTGGTATTGATGTTCGGTCCCACCTTTGGATCGATCCCAGGCCCAAGGTGAATCGGTTCTTGCCATTCGTCGTCAACCAGGTGCGACATCCAAATATCGAAACTGTAGTTACCACCGGGCGATTGGATACTGCCTTCACGGGTCGACACAAAAATCGCTGTTTTGCCATCGGCGCTGTAAGTAATTTCCATCTCCGAGCCGGATGAGTTGATTTCCCGGCAATACTATTTGATACCCGCGGGTGCTCCGTAGTCGCTCCCTCGCCGGAACCGTGCATGCCCGGCATGGCGTAGGAAACATTTAATGTCAGCATAAGCGCGGGTAATCCAAGCAATCTGTAATTCGAAATAAAGCATTTTTGTTTCATATATTGTTTTCCTTCATAAAGTCAGTAAGATTCATTAACTGCACCAATTCCCGAGAGAAGAGATAAGATGACGGCCTTTGTTTTTCAATTAATTTAAGAGTATATATTATAGTATGCTTAAATGTTTAAGGCTCTTAACTGCACTGGGTGAAACAACTACTACAATTCTTAGAACAAGTTTGACTCGGCATTCGGCATTATTTATATTAGCTTCCAAAAAAGTTTTTCAGTGCCTGCACAATGCAGCGGAAATGCGGGTTTTCCTCTTATCAACCAGGAGATCAACAGCATGAAAGCAATTACATCGTTCCTGCCACACCGTTTTCAAACATGTTTTACACTGCGTTTATCGTCATTATGCTTGTTAATAGTTTTATCTGCCTGGATTTCCGCTTGCAGTATCGGCGATAAAATTGATCGCGTAACCGATACCGTTAGCGATGTTACCGGTGATACCGTTACGGTACTCGATGGCGCCATCGATGCGTTGGATCGCAATTCTTCCGCCTGGCAATCAGTATTGCAGCAAACTACCGATAAATTGACCGCTGACGCACAATCCACTATCCGCAATGAGGTGTCCGATATACTCAACCGCAGCGTTGCGGCAACCGGTACGGAACTGCGCTGCAATATGGATTTCATCGGTTCGCGGGTGCGCCAAGCTTTGGTCAGAATTCGCGCCCGCCTGCTGCATCAAGAGGTACCTCCGGTTGAACCGGCACTGTGTCACGTAGTACCACCGGCTGTGGATATGGCGCTGGATGCGAGCCGGCGCAACAAATTGGAATTTTTCGGTTATGACTTCGACACCACGCCCATTAAAGTCACACTAAAAGAAAAATCCCATACGTCGAATGTATCTTCATACCTTGACCGGCCGACCCATTATCACATGACACTTAATCTGGGTGCGAATGGTGTCCCTATATCCAATGACAGTGATCGCCTTACCTTGGAATGGCAGGATCGCGTCATTTCCAGTATTGCAGTTATCCAACCGGCTACACCGGTTTGCCGGGAAAAAATTGAAACCTATTCGCGCAATACTTTTGTAACCTATAATCCGCCTCATACTCGAGGCGACAAAGAATTTGCCGGTCACGGTCCCGAAGTGTGGGCTACAGCGCGCTGGATCAATGAAGGTACACATGTCAATGTGCGCCTTTGGATGAAAGCCAAAGAAACGCGCAGCGACTGGACAACGGCAGAAGGGGAACGTATCGTTTCTTATTACACAGCCCCATCCGGCTGGCGTATCGATAGCATCCAGGGAAACTTGGAAAGTTCGGCGCATTACATCGATACTGACCATAACGAAGATCCTCAAGGCGGCGGCCCGAATGGTCCGGTTAGAGAATTCAAATTTCGCGGCGATCATGGCGGCGATGATGCCGGAAGTTACACCGGAATGGACGTCCATTTCAATCCACTGGTCGTCAAACTGGTTGAAGTCGCCAATTGCGCACCGGCATCGGCAGTCAAATCACTTGAAGTAAAAGGCCTCATCGCTCCGCAAACAATCAAGCGCATGCAACCGATGATGCTGAAGTTACCACGTTAATAAACCACCCTTAAGACCACCGGCAATGCTGGTGGTCTATCCGAAGCCAGCCATCAGGAAAACTTTGAATAATTGCCATCTTGAATCGATAAATTTATGTCATTGATTGAAGTGGATTTATCGCTACATTTGCGGTGACAAATGTGGATTTTTGAATAACTCTTGACCAACACCCGTACACCTAGGACCGATTAACCGGTAATCGCTAAGCTTGAGGCTTATATCGATTTCTTAAAACTTATCGGTTTATCAAGAAGCCTTACAATAAAAATTTATATAACTTTTAAGAATATCATATTAACCAAACAATATTTCTGTTTATATAGTAACGATGATATTGTTCGCCCCCATTCCTATTTTTATTAAGCAAGTGATGTAAATGACTACAGATTATGACGCAAAAAATGTTGCAGAACCGCATAAAAAAGTACCTGCAAGCATTACTCAAGAAATTCTTCGTGCTGTTGCCAGTATCGAATATGGATCCGTTGAAATCGTAATCCATGACGGTAGAGTGGTACAAATCGAATGCAGGGAAAAAATTCGATTGAACCAAAACAAACTAAATGAAAGGAAAGCATAAAAGTAATAAAAAAAGATTAAATCGATTCTGAAAACAATATAACACCGACCAGTTACATCGGAGGTAATCAGCAATAAAGTATCGGTGACTCAACCGGAATGCCGGAGAGCTCACATAAGGAGAATGAAGTGCAGCTTCTTTGGAGTTTTCTACGCATTATTGCGTTGAGCTTATTTACGATTCAATCCATTCAGGCATCGCCTGAACAAAAATCCGCGGTGGATTTCCAAGCCATGCAGCAGCAAGTTGTGCAGCTTGCACAACAGATAGCTGTAGACATGGGTAAACCATTCATCAACAAATCATCCGATCAGGATAACAAGCCCTCTAAACTGGAAGAAAAACTTCCTGCCATAGTGCCCGAGAAAAGAGCACCGGAAGCAGTAAAGCCAACTAGTTATCATCAGCGTTCCAACAGCTATGCCACCAACCCGGATTCCGATCCGCCTCGGTACGTGCGGCAGTTAAGCGATATCGGCGTTGCGGCGTTCAAGGATATTACTTGGTTGGATGTCGGTTTAGAGCATCGCACGCGATATGAATGGCGCAATAATGACATAAGGCGCGTGGAAGGCGGGGAAGACAATCCGTTCTTTTTACGTAACCGCGCTTGGATTGGGATAAAAAATATCCTGGACCCCTTCCGCTTCGCCGTCGAATTTCAGGATTCACGCGTTTACAACAATAAACATGCCATTACTGATCAGGAAAGAAACGAATTCGACCTGCTAAATGCTTATGGTGAGTTGTATTTCAAAAAAGTACTTGGCACCGATGACCGGGGAAATGATCGCCCGATTCGGTTTCGCGTAGGCCGCATGGCTTATGAAACAACCGACCGGCGTTTTATTGCCCGTAACGAGTGGCGCAATACCACCAATACCTTTGAAGGATTCCGCCTGAATCTGGGTCGCGAAGCCAACGATTGGGAACTGGATCTGTTTGGCATGCAGCCGGTACGGCGCTTGCAAAAGAAATTTGATGAAGCCAATGATCATTTGTGGTTCTTCGGCGCGATTGGAACGTGGCGCAAGTGGTCTGATATTGCAACCGTTCAAGCTTATTATCACGGCCAGAAACAAACGGCCGATCCAAATGGTTTTACCGCCACAAACAGGCTGGATCGACAAATCCACATGCCAGGGTTCCGCGTTTACGGCAAGGCTGGCAATATTTTCGATTTCGATGTCAGCTACAACCACCAACTTGGGTTTACCGGCCCTAATCGCGTCGATGCGCATGGCTATACCATCGAAGTAGGAAAAACTTTTGACCATGCTTGGAAACCGCGTATCGGCTTATTTTACGGCTATGCCACGGGCGATAAAGATCCCAATGACAATGTCGACAATCGCTTTGACCGCTTTTTTGGGTTTGCTCGTCCTTGGTCGGCGGATCACTATGTGATTTATGAAAACCTTAAGGCCCCTAAAATCAGAATGGAATTCAGCCCGACACAGAAATTGGGATTTGAACTCGGTTACGGTGGATATTGGTTGGCTAGCAAAACCGACCGCATGTTCGATATTCTCGATGGCAACATCAGCAATACTGTCCGCGACCCGGGATTCAACCGCGACCGCACCGGACAAAGCGGTGATTTTGCGGGCCATGCGTTTGAAGGACGCATCCGTTATCAGCCCATACCTCGCATCAACACCATTTTGGGCTATACCCACTTTACCGCGGGGGAATTTGTAAAAAATCGTATCGCTGCGAGCCCATCTTGCACCGATGGCCACTCACACCCTTGTGTGGATCATCGTTCAGGCGACACCGATTTTCTGTACTTTGAAGTATTAATCAGTCTCTTATAAACAATCTTAAATTTTTTAATTGGAGAAAAATCATGGCTATTAAAAAAATCTGGTTAGCAACAAGTCTTTTGGTGGCAAGTTTCTTGATCAGCGGTACTGTGCTTGCCGAAAAAACCTTGCTGAATGTTTCTTACGACCCAACCCGTGAACTGTACCAAGAATTTAATGTGGCTTTTGCCAAACATTGGCAGGAAAAAAACAGCGAAAAGGTCACTATCCGGCAGTCTCATGGTGGTTCCGGAAAACAGGCACGCTCCGTCATTGACGGATTGGAAGCCGATGTTGTGACATTGGCGTTGGCGAATGATATCAACGCTATTGCCGAGAAAGCCAAATTACTGCCGGAAGATTGGCAGAAGCGCTTAGCGCTCAACAGTACGCCGTATACCTCGACGATCATTTTCCTGGTGCGCAAAGGTAATCCAAAAGGCATTAAAGATTGGGATGATTTGGCCCGTGCGGGTGTAAGCGTGATTACACCGAATCCGAAAACATCCGGCGGTGCGCAGTGGAATTATCTGGCGGCATGGGAATATGGCAAACGGCGTTTTGGCGACGGTAAAGTACAGGAATTCGTCAGCAATATTTACAAAAATGTCCCGGTGCTGGATTCGGGCGCACGCGGTTCAACCACAACGTTTGTAGAGCGGGGTGTCGGCGATGTTTTTATTTCCTGGGAGAACGAAGCCTTTCTGGCGCTCAAGGAATATGGCGCGGATAAATTTGAAATTGTAATTCCATCGCTCAGCATTCTTGCCGAACCACCGGTAACTATCGTCGATAAAGTGGTCGACAAAAGAGGCACACGTCACGTCGCGGAAGCCTATCTGCAATACTTGTACTCGGAAGAAGGTCAGGAAATCGTAGCCAAGCATTTCTATCGCCCAACCCATGCGAAAGTTGCCGAAAAGCATGCCGGGAAGTTTCCACAGATTGAATTGTTCAAAATCGACGATGCGTTTGGTGGCTGGAAAAATGCCCACAAAATTCATTTTGCCGATGGTGGCACATTCGATCAGATTTATCTGAAGTGAGATAGAGTAGCGCGCTGCAGCGCGCTACTGCCTATAAAGTGCGTTTTATTTCGATTGCTGGCAGGAGCCATTCCATGAATATATCAACCAATCCAACTTTTACTGTCAAGGATGAGTTTGAGCTCATCCAATCAGCCACGGACTATGCTTTGAAACGTGCTGACAACGGCTGGGTCAGCGGATATTTTTATCAATGCGAAATAACCAGTGTATTTCAGCCTATTTTTGCCATCGCGCCGGGAAAAACCATCGGACACGCCGCACATATCCGATCCAAAGCAAACGATGATGTTGCGCTATGGCCTTGGCAGGTTTTTTCATTGGCAGCAAAAGATGAGCAGCTGGTTGATTTGGATCGGTTGTGCCGGGCCATTCATGCGCTGAATTATCATTTCAATCACACTTCCAAAACAGATCGCTTATTTGTCGATGTTCACCCACGTTTGTTGGAAAGTGTTAAAGACGATCACGGCCGGGCATTTGAAAATTTTCTTGGCTTGATTGGTATGAAAACTTCGCGTGTAGTCATTGAAATTCCGGCCATCGTCAATCGCAATTGGAAATTATTGCAGCATGTCATCACTAACTATCGTTCCCGTGGCTATCAAATCGCTGCGGATTACAGCGGCAATCGCAGCGACTGGATGGTGGAGCTTGGAAGCTTATATCCGAATATCGTACGCATTGAAGCGAATGATTTGGTGCGGCACGAAGCGATTACAGCGTTGATGGATACTATCCATAGCTTTGGCGCCAGCCTATTGGTACGGGATATTGAAACATCCGGACAATTGGCGGCCGCCGTCCATTCAGGCGCGGATTATCTGCAGGGCAATTTACTGGGTAAATCCACGCACGCGATCAGCGTGATTGATCACTTGCCCATTTCAGAAACCCCAAGAAATTTCTAGCTGAATAAATTTAACAGGAGTGCGATTTGTATACATTTAAACAACATAGCATCTTGCCCGGTTTCAATCTGGCGCTCGGATTTACCTTGCTGTATCTCAGTCTGATCGTTTTGATTCCGCTGTCAGCCGCATTTATCCGCACCGCCGAGCTGACCTGGCCGGAATTCTGGACTACTGTCACAACGCCGCGCGTGCTGGCTTCATACCGTTTAACATTCGGCGCCTCATTTGCCGCGGCTTGCGTGAATGCGATATTTGGATTGTTAGTAGCGTGGGTGCTGGTGCGCTACCACTTCCCCGGCAAGAAAATAGTCGATGCACTGGTGGACCTTCCGTTCGCGTTGCCAACTGCGGTGGCAGGTATTGCATTGACTGCGTTGTATGCCGGCAATGGTTGGATCGGGCAATTTCTCGAACCGCTTGGCATCAAAGTCGCGTTTACCCCGCTGGGTATTTTTGTAGCGCTGACTTTCATCGGTTTGCCGTTCGTAGTGCGTACGGTGCAGCCTGTGCTGGAAGATATCGAAACCGAACTGGAAGAGGCGGCCGCCACTCTTGGCGCTAATCGTTGGCAAACCTTCACACGGATAATTTTTCCGGCAATTTTCCCCGCACTAATGACCGGATTCGCGCTGGCTTTCGCACGCGCGATCGGAGAATACGGTTCAGTGATTTTCATTGCCGGAAATATGCCGATGGTTTCGGAAATTACACCGCTGTTGATCGTAACCAAACTGGAACAATACGACTACGCGGGCGCTACTGCGCTATCCGTGGTAATGCTCGTAATCTCATTTTTTTTGCTGCTGATCATCAACCTGTTGCAATGGTGGAGTCGGCGGCGCAATAGTACAACCTAAGGTGATTTGATGACTGCAATGACATATCCCTTGTCCGCCGATGTGCAAAAACAGCAAGCCATGCAAGAACCTGCATGGATACGGATGTTTCTGATCGGATTGACACTAATATTTTTAACACTGTTTTTGTTCATCCCACTGATATCGGTTTTTTATGAAGCGTTTAAGAAAGGTGCAGACGTATACCTGGCGGCTATTACCGACCCGGATGCTGTTGCAGCAATTAAGCTGACTTTAACTATTGCTGCAATTGCGGTGCCTTTGAATATGATTTTCGGCATCGCTGCAGCCTGGGCGATCGCCAAGTTTGAATTCCGGGGCAAAAATCTGCTGATCACGCTGATTGATTTGCCATTTTCGGTGTCACCGGTAGTTTCCGGACTGATTTATGTGCTCGTCTTTGGCTTGCAAGGCTGGTTTGGATCATGGTTGGCTGAACATGACATAAAAATCATTTTTGCGGTACCCGGCATTGTGCTGGCAACTGTGTTTGTGACAGTGCCGTTCATTGCGCGCGAGCTCATTCCACTGATGCAAGAGCAAGGTACCGAGGAGGAAGAAGCAGCGGTGGTATTGGGTGCCAGCGGCTGGCAGACTGTCTATCAGGTGACACTGCCCAATATCAAATGGGGGTTGCTGTACGGCGCTATTTTGTGTAATGCCCGGGCAATGGGGGAGTTTGGTGCGGTATCGGTAGTATCCGGCCACATTCGCGGCAGCACCAATACCATGCCGCTGCATGTCGAAATTCTCTATAACGAATACAACTTTGCAGCCGCCTTTGCCGTGGCTTCACTGCTGGCTTTGCTGGCTTTGGTGACGCTGGCGTTAAAAACACTGATTGAATTTCGCAACCAACAACACCAACAAAGAGGTCAAGAATGAGTATCGAAGTTTTGAATCTTTCCAAACAATTTGGCACGTTTACCGCATTGCATGACGTCAGCTTGCAAGTACATTCGGGTGAATTGCTGGCATTGCTGGGTCCTTCCGGTTCGGGGAAAACGACGTTACTGCGCGTAATTGCAGGACTGGAAACCGCCGACAGCGGGCAAGTATTGTTTCACGGCGAAGACGCTACCGATCAACATGTGCGCGAACGCCAAGTCGGTTTTGTGTTCCAGCATTATGCATTATTCCGCAATATGACGATTTTCGAAAATGTGGCATTCGGTTTGCGCGTGCGGCCCAAAAAATTCCGTCCTTCCAATACTGAAATCCGCGAACGTGTCATGAAATTGCTGCACCTGGTGCAATTGGATTGGTTGGCGGATCGTTACCCGCATCAACTTTCAGGCGGCCAGCGTCAGCGCATTGCTTTGGCGCGCGCTCTGGCGGTAGAACCGAAAGTGTTATTGTTGGACGAGCCATTTGGCGCACTGGACGCAAAGGTGCGCAAGGAGCTGCGCTCGTGGTTACGCAGATTGCATGACGACATGCATATCACCAGTGTATTCGTAACGCATGATCAGGAAGAAGCACTGGAAGTTGCCGACCGGGTGGTTGTCATGAATGAAGGCCGTATTGAGCAAATCGGCACGCCGGATGAAGTGTATGAAAACCCCGCGAGCCCGTTTGTTTATGAGTTTCTCGGGAATGTCAATCTATTCCATAGCCGGTTGCACCGCGGCCGTGCCTGGATTGGCGCGATCGAAGTGGAAGCGCCGGAACATGCCGAAGCTGAAGAAGTTGCCGCCATTGCTTACGTGCGCCCGCATGAGATCGAAGTTGAACGCAAGCAAAACGGCGATGCGGCACTGGCAGCGCTGGTCGTTCACGTGCTTTCGGTGGGACCGATCGTCCGCTTAGAGTTGGTGCGAAAAAATGATATCGATATCACACCGATCCAGGTTGAAATCAGTAAAGAGCGTTTTCGTGAATTAAAGTTGGTGAAAGGCGATGAAGTGTTTATCAAGCCTCGCCGCTTGAGTCTATTTCCCCATCACCAGAATAAGGTGAACGAAGCTACGCAATCCTGTTGAAGGAGATTGAACAGTCAGCCTTCCAGATTCCAGTAAATTTTATGAATGAGGAGAAAACATGTCCTTACAACAATTAGTTCAGCATTTTAATGAGCACTTTAAGTTCGAGCATCATGCCGATTTTCACCCTTTCCTGCTAGAAAAAGGCTTGGTCAGCGGTATTTTTGGTCCAATCCGTATCAGTAGCGTTTTTGCGCCGGTATGGCAAACGAATAATTACGAACAGCTTATCGGTCATATCACGCAACTCTCGGTTATGCCTTATGACCACGAATTCGTGAGTGAACAATGCACGGAAATCGACACGCTGCTCACAAACGTCATTACGCAGCCTACCGATTTTCAATCGATTATCAATCTGGATCGCTTGCGCCGTACCGTTCACATGCTGAATTATCTGGCGTATGCAGGCAATGGCGGTGTGCTTTTTCTTGATGTGGATCCGCGCCATATATTGGGTGTCCAGCAGGATCATGGCGCTTATTTTGAGGAATTTATTAACCAGTGCGGACTAACCACTAAAAACGTAGTCATTTCGTTGGCTGTTAATAATTTTTATGTTTTGCACCATACCCAGTTAGTCGAAGGTTTAAACAATTATCGCCAGCGCGGCTATCAAATTGCGCTCAATATCGGTTCATTGTATGCGACGGACGGTTTGCGGGAGTTAATCGATAAATTGGCGCCCGATTATCTACGAATAAATGCACCCGCAGGTGAAGCTACCCGGGAATTGAGTACTATCTGGCAATCGGCTATCAAAACATTAGTAAAATCGCAAAAGCTTAACGGCGGACAAACAATTTTGCAGCAGGTCGAGCACAAAAAGCAGGCGGATATTACAGCTATTGCTAATCCTGAATTGGTGCAAGGCAGCTATTATGACAGGCTGGCTACAGACCATTTGAGGTGCTTATGAAAAGCATAGAATTTTACATATCTTTAACTTCTTTCGTTCTTATTTCACAATTCTTCTATATTATGTGGTTGTCTAGTTAATAAAGAACCCCGCTGCTTACGGCGGGGTATTAGTTTCATCCTCTTTATTTGCTGACTTCAGTCAGCTTATGCCTAGGATGCAGAAAACTAGACCTGTAAGAATTAAGATGAAGAGTAGTCGACAAAATAAAAACAAGCAAATCGGCACTAAATGCAAGTTAACAACTCAATATCTGAAGTTTTAATTTCAAATTTTGTTGCGACTGAGTTAATAGCCTGCCAGGGAAGTATAGAAGTATTGTAAATTTTCCATCCAAACGAGACTGTATTAGAATATTGCCCATATAATGTCCAATTTTAAAATTTAGAAAAGAGATTACGCAATGGATTATAGCTACGAATCTGAACATACGAAGTTTATACGTGAGTTCCTCGAAAAGAATCCACATGTCGCGGCTAAGCGGTTAGAAGCGAGAAAAATGTGGTGGGATAAAAAACTTAGCAAAGAAGAGCAAAAGCGATTTAAAGAATCAAATGACCCAATGAAGCCTTACGTTTATTTTGGTGGATAGTTTCCCAGATAAGTGGTTGTTTTATAGTCATCATTCAAGTAATAGGGTTGTAAAACTCTCTTAGAAACATTCTGTGATGGGACGATCCGCTGTATTTCTCACAGTTTGCTTTTTAGCATCTTGCGCGCACTTTGTTTCTCCTCGGGAGAAACTACAATTGTATGAAGAAACATTTACAGGTCTGCATACTGAGTTAGCGAATTGCTTGGCAACCAAACTGCGATCCTATAGCGGTTGGTCATTTCGCATGCTGCAATTTAAACATCGCAAATACGCCGATGCCGATGCTTCAGAAGTGCTTGCTTTTGATACACGATACATACCGAGTATGGTGGCAGCCTATTCTCCTTCTAATCCTGACGCCGTTATTGTTGAGGAAATACCTCAGGAGGAAATTTTACCGTATACGCATCGGAATGTTCACAGTGAGGCCACATATACTGCTTTTGCCATATTGATCAAGAAAATTGACGATACCATGGTTAAGGCAACATTGCAGGGCGATCACTATCTAGGAGATATTGCCTGGAAATTGCTGAAAACTTGTACTGACTCATCTGATCATTTTTGATTGGCGGTTGCGAATATGGTTAAGACTTTTGCCACCGCACATTGTAGTATGGTTCGTTTTCAATACCTATCAATTATTATTACCAGATTTGGCAAGAAGCAAATCCAGTATTCGTGTACTCAAAATGCGTTTCAATATGCCAAATAGATAGGTTGGGAATGTAACATAATAGCGGGGTTGTGGCCGAGCAGCTTCCAACGCATGAATAACGCGTTTTAATACTGCCTCAGGCGGTAAAGTAAACGGTACGGCAGGCCCTATTTTGTTCAGACGCGCTAATACCCCTTGATATTTATCTCGGTGAAAACTATTTTCGATATCAATATATTTTTCCAGTGCCTTAACTGCATTCATGCGAAATTGACTGGAAATTGGCCCTGGCTCGATTAAACTTACATGTATATTGGTACCTCGTAACTCCAGCCGCAGCGTATCACTTAATCCTTCAATCGCATATTTCGAGGCATTATAAGCACCGCGAAACGGCAATGAAACGAAACCCAGAACTGAGCTATTTTGAATAATCCGCCCATAGCCTTGGCGGCGCATCACAGGTATCGCCAAATTGGTCAATTCTTGCCAACCAAAAACGTTGGTTTCGAATTGCGCGCGCAGTGCATCGCGGTGCAGATCCTCTACCGCTCCCGGTAATCCAAACGCGCCATTGTTGAACAAGGCATAGAGCTCTCCATTTGTTCTGCGCATAACCTCCTCAAAGGCAAAATTAATCGAATTGGAATCCGTTAGATTCAACCGAAAACTTTCCAAACCTTCCTTCAGCAACACTTCAACGCTTTCTTGTCTCTTAGCGGTAGCGAATACACGATAGCCTCGCTCATGCAAGGATTTGGCAACACAATAGCCAATTCCACTCGAGCAACCCGTAATAAGTATAGTTTTTTTCATTATTTGTAATGGACCTTAAAAATTAAAAGCAGGGCTTATGCCAACTTGTTTTTTGACCTTTTTCAGCGCTTGACATGCATTTGCATACAACGTTAGCATGAAAAATCGTATGGTTTGCGCAATGATTTCTACATAAGAAAATAACACATCACACATCAAAAGATCGTTCATGGCAAAAATTTTATTTCGACTGAATGGCGTCTCCGATGAGGAGGCCAATGACGTGCGCGAGTTGTTGACCAATAATGCAATTGATTATTATGAAACATCGGCCGGGAGTTGGGGTATTTCCATGCCGGCTATTTGGTTAACCGATGACACTCAGTTTCAGAGAGCGCGCAGTTTACTGGATGATTATCAAAACGAACGGGTAATCAAGGTGCGGGAAGAATACGCGCGTGCTGAACGGGAAGGACGGAAAAAGACAATTCTCGATGCAATCCAGCAAAATCCTGCGGGGTTTATCGTCTATCTGATGCTTGCAATGCTGGTTATTTATTTATCCGTAAGATTGGTACTAGATCTTGCACAATGAAAGAATGTTAACCGGTTTGTAAATTTCCACTGCTTAATACGGTATGATAAAAATGCAAATTTGCTGTATTCGTAAAAATTCTTAAAAAGGAGAAGACACATGAACAATATATTGAAGAGCATAGTAGGAATTTTAATGGCTGCTCCACTTTATGCTTATGCTGGTGGAGATCCAGAATTTGTTAAATTTCCTCAGGGATATGAGAAAGGTTTCACAAAATATGCAACCATGAATCGTGCCAATCAAACGCAAGTAGCGAAGTTATACGCCAATGATGCGGCAATTGCCAGTTATACCAAGGATCAAAAGAGCGCTTCCGGTTCAGTGATCGTCATGGAAATCTATAATCCAAAGAAAGATGCCGAGGGCAAGCCTGTTGCGGGCAGCGATGGTATTTTTGAAATCGAATCACTGGCAGCGGTCGCAGTGATGGAAAACCGGAACAATTGGGATAGCGCATTTCCAAAGGAAAATCGTACCGGTGATTGGGGATTTGCAGTTTACAATCCCGATGGCAGCGAAAAAAGTAATGATTTGAATTGCGTACAATGCCATACCCCTTTGCAAGGACAGGATTATATGTTTACTTATCAGCAGTTGATTGATTTTGTATCGAAAAAATAGCTCGTTCGTACCTTTCCGACCTGAGAATGTATGTTTTATTACATAGATATTCTCAGGTCGATATCATAATTTTGGCTGCAGTTATTTCAAACTACTCATTTCCTGATCCAGTTTAGTTTTACATTGCTGCTCTTTACCAGCAAAATCCAACAATCCCGCTGTTCTCATGCATTCGTTGTATTCAAAGAAGATATCGTTTTTCTTCTGAGCAAGCTCGATTGAAGCAGTGAGTTTTTTGACTTGTTGGGTTACCGTTTGCGCAATCGTTGCACCTGCTTCATCTATCTTGTTTTTAGCCGCATCAATTTTCTTCAATGACTCTTGATTGGTTCTGTTGGCATGTTGAGAAAAAGCATGCGTTGCCTTGCTTGAATAATTTCTTAATTCATCAACATTCTGTTGCGTGACGACTGCTAACTTTTCTTGATAATTGTTAAGTTCGCCTTGTACAAAGGTGTTGATTTTTTCTTTAAAACTATCCAACGAATTGTCAATTTCCTGCTTAAATGCATCCATTTTTTTCTCTACCAATTGATTGATATCGCTATCCAATCGTTTCACGATGGAATCGGAAATTTTTTCAACTGGGGGGCGAGATTCAATAATTTCTGATTTGGTTTCGTTCAAACTCGCCTTAATTTCGTTGGCGAGCGATTGTTGTTTATGATCAATTTCACTGAGTGCGTGCTTTTCATTTTCTGCCATCGACCATGAAACAAGTATAAGATCTTTTTTCTTGTCTTGGTTGAGGCCACCTTTTAAGTCATCAAGAAAAGAAGCGGCAGTCTTTTGATCCGCTACTTCATTCAAATGTCCTAAGTTAGCAGAATTAAGCAGTTCTTGAAGATTGCTTTGCATTTCTTTGACATTGGTTTCTGCTCTAGTCATCAGCGTCGCTTGGCGCAACAACTCATAAGGCAAGTACACTAGAGCAAGTAGTGCGCATAAAAAATAAGCAGTAAACCGCCACTTTCTAAATTTAATAAGTAAACTCAGACAAAACAGTCCAATAATAAGCAGAACAGAAGGTGCCAGAATGGTCACATAATCTAGCCAATTTTTTCCGATGAGTACATCCAAGGAAATATAATTTGTTATTTTAGTAATAAATTCGTTCATCAATTACTCCCCAATATGACGAAAAATGCATAAATAAATTTGTGTTGTTGTTTTTCTGTAGGTTATTTGACTTGCAGAATAGTAATAATTTATCACGGTATAGCCGGTTGATTTCATAAACTTTATAAAAGGGGAGCATTTAATTGGAATTAGCTGTCATCTGTAACATTAACGGCTTTTTTTAATTGGTAAAGGTGCTCCAATGCCTGCCTGGGACTGATTTCATCCGGCGAGAGATTTTGCAGCATGGCGATAACCGGATGCTCGGGTGCAACGATCTCCTCGGATTGCGGCATCGAACTGGAAAATAAATCCAGTTGCGGCTTTCTGCCGATACTTTCCTGCTCTAGTCGAATCAAGTGCTTTCTGGCAACCCTAATTACCGTTTCTGGCACGCCTGCCAGCGCTGCAACCTGTAGGCCATAGCTCTGGCTGGCCGGGCCTTCAGCAACTTTATGAAGAAAAACAATATGGTGCTTGAACTCCACGGCATCCAAATGCACGTTCTTGATAGGTTTGAATTCTTCAGCTAGCTTTGTTAATTCAAAATAATGCGTCGCAAAAAGCGTGAGACTGCGATTTTTAGTCACGAGCTGCCTGGCGATTGCAAAAGCTAATGCCAAACCATCGAAGGTAGAAGTCCCGCGTCCCACTTCATCCATGAGCACCAAGCTTTTCGCCGTAGCGTTATGCAAAATATTCGCGGTCTCGGTCATTTCGACCATAAACGTTGAGCGCCCGCTAGCCAGATCATCCGCAGCGCCTATACGGGTAAATATCTGATCCAGTAAACCAATACTCGCTTGTCGCGCAGGCACAAAGCTGCCGCAATGCGTCATCAAGGCGATCAATGCAATTTGCCGCATGTAAGTGGATTTACCGCCCATATTCGGACCGGTAATCATCAGCATCTGCGGTTTACCGGTTGACTCACCGCCTAATTGGATATCATTGGCAACAAAATTTTCTACCTGTTGCTCGACAACCGGATGACGTCCGGTATCGATGACAATCACATTTTCTTCAGATAATTGCGGTGCCGTGTAATCAAGTACTTGCGCCCGCTCAGCCAGTGCGCACAGTACATCGAGTTCAGCAATGCCCGCCGCCAGCTTTTGTAACGCATGTTGGTGTGGCAGCAACATCGCCAGCAATTCATCATACAAATATTTTTCCCGCGCCAGCGCTCTGTCGCGTGCCGATAACGCCTTATCCTCAAAAGCTTTCAGTTCCGGGGTGATATAGCGTTCAGCGCTTTTCAATGTTTGTCTGCGCCGATAATCATCAGGAATTTTTTCGCTGTGTGCGTGCGTAACTTCGATATAAAATCCGTGTACGCGGTTATATTCGACTTTTAGATTGGGAATACCGGTACGTTGTTTTTCGCGAGTTTCCAATTGCAGTAAAAATTCACCGCAGTTATTCTGAAGTGCCCGCAATTCATCCAATTCCACATCATAGCCATCTGCAATGACATTGCCTTCTCGCAACACCACACTGGGTTCTTCAAGCAATGCTTTGTACAATAACTCCACCAAGGCAGGCTCAATCTGCATAACCTTAGCCAATTGAGCGATTCTTTCGCTACAGCATTCAGCAATAGCTTGGATAATTTCAGGCAGCAATTTCAGGCTATCACGCAAACCCGATAGATCTCTCGGCCGGGCTGATTTAAGCGCCATCCGCGCAGTAATTCGTTCAATATCAACAATCGGCCGGAGTAGCTTTCTCACCGCCAAATATGTATTTTGCTCATTATCTCCGATCAAAGCCGCGATACTATCGAGGCGTTTCTGTATCGTATTGCGATCGCGTAGCGGATGATGCAGCCAGAATTGCAATAAGCGGCTGCCCATATGGGTTGAACAGGTATCCAGCAACGATAGCAATGTGGGTGACCGTTCGCCTCGAATGGTTTCAGAGATTTCCAAATTACGGCGGGTTGCTGCGTCCATGCGTACATATATATCCTCCCGCTCGGCCTGTAGTGATGTCACTGGAAGCGCAACGGACCCTTGCGTCAAGCGCACATACTCCAATAATGCGCCGGCAGCACACAAAGCAATCAACAGATCATCACAACCAAATCCTTGTAGATCGTGTGTTTCAAATTGCCGCGTCAGTGCGTTGATGGCTTTATCGCGATCAAATTGCCAGGCGGGCAAGCGCTTCAACACCCAATTTTTTCCTTGCAAATCGGCCAATGTAAGCGTTTCGGGTAAAAGAATTTCTGCCGGTTGCAACCGCTCCAGCTCAGTAAGCAGATTTTGAGGTGATGTTTCCATGACACGCAATTGCCCCGCAGCGAGATTCAGCCACGCCAATCCCAAAATCGATTCATTTGGTAATAACGCCAATAAGATACAATCGCGCTTATCCTCTAGCAATGCAGCGTCAGTCAAAGTACCAGGCGTGATAATGCGGGTAACTTCCCGTGCAACCGGTCCCTTGCTCGTAGCCGGATCACCCACCTGTTCGCAGATCGCAATCGATTCACCCGCCTTAACCAGCTTCGCAAGATACTGCTCAGCCGCGTGATAGGGAACTCCGGCCATTTTAATCGGCTCACCGGCAGAAGCGCCCCGTTGCGTCAAAGTAATTCCCAATAATTTTGCCGCTTTTTCCGCATCCTTAAAAAATAACTCATAAAAATCCCCCATGCGATAAAACAGCAACATGTCCGGATATTGTTTTTTGATGCGCAAATATTGCTGCATCATAGGTGTATGCTGCTCTTTAGGGGGCTTCATCTGTTAAATTTAAGGCTATGCTGCATAAAAAAAACAATCTGGCGCAGCTGACGCTAAGAAGTTTATGAACAATCCAGTCTATCATTCCGAACATAACAAGGAATATTTGGAAGCAACAATATAACTCATTGGAGTCCGCTGTCAAAAATGGAGTCCATTGATTTAAGCAGCGAGTAGATTGGCATAGCACTGCTGCATAAATTGTGCGGGGGATAGGTAGCCCGATCTTTCTTGCTTGCGCTGCCGATTATAGAAGATCTCGATATATTCGCTAATCACCTGGATGTCTTGTTGTCGTGTTTTTAATTTCCGATGGTGTACCAGCTCGGTTTTAACAGATCCTTTACACCAGCCAAATACAACCAACCTTCATCCGTAGGGATGTAAATGATGTCACTGACCCACACTTTACCAGGTGCGTTAACTGCAAAGGTCGGATTACAGCAACGGGAAAAAGAAAAATATGTGCCAGAGCAAAATCTGGTCAATTTGTAGTGACTCCCGGTTCAACCGATAACATCAACAGGTGGCAAAATACCAACCCAGTCCGGTCGACTTACCCACAGATGC
>CAADGS010000101.1 GCA_900696615.1 uncultured beta proteobacterium | reverse complement strand
CGTGTCGCGGGTGAAATTAGAGAATTTAATCCAGCCTCTTTTCTTTCTGCTAAACAGGTGGATCAAACTGATCGTTTCACGCAGCTGGCATTGCATGCTGCGAACCAGGCCATGGTAGACGCCGGTGGCCTCGATAGCTATCAACCGCGCCGTTTGGCTGTCAGTCTGGGATCTGGAATGGGGGGATTCTCCACGTTTGAATCTTCTGCAGCAAGAAAACTACAGAAGAAATCTATTCCCCCCTTCTCCGTTCCTCGTATCATGGCAAATTCTGCCGCTGCATGGATCGCGACCCAATTCGGATTGAAAGGCGTAAATTTAACTTGCAGTACAGCGTGTTCTTCAGGTGCGAATGCAATCGGTATGGCACTGGATTTAATGCGTTCAGGGAAAGCGGATGCCGTGGTTACCGGCGGCGCCGAGGCTTGCGTGTTACCATTGACCATGACGGGTTTCGAAGCATTGCAAGCATTATCGATCGGTTTCAATGCTGATCCGGCACGTGCTTCACGGCCTTTTGCCCAGGGACGCGACGGCTTTGTGATGGGGGAAGGTGCAGGTATACTAATTCTGGAAAAGGAAGAGGCAGCCATTAAGCGCGGTGCTAAGATGTATGCCCAGCTTGCTGGCTATGGATGTGCCTGCGATGCTACGCATATTGTTGCGCCCGAGATCGATGGACAAGTCGCAGCGATGCAAGCGGCGATTGAGGATGCCGGCATTATACCCGATCAAGTCGATTATATTAATGCGCACGCAACTTCTACACTACTGGGCGATGTCATCGAAACCAGAGCAATCAAACAGCTTTTTGGAAAGCACGCATGGGAGATTGCTATCAGTGCAACCAAATCAATGGTTGGACATAGCATTGGCGCATCAGCAGCGATTGGCAGCATTGCGACTATTATGTCGCTGCATACCGGCACCATTCATCCTACCATCAATCTCGATGAGGCAGATCCGCAATGCGATTTGAACTATACGCCCAACCGTGCGATCCAGAAAAAAGTGCAAGTCGGCATGTGCAATGCGTTTGGATTCGGCGGTAATAATGCCAGTCTTGTTTTTACAAATCTTTAATTACAGGAGCCTAGTCATGGATATAGCAGAGCTCGAAACGAAAGTCATAGAATTTATTGCATCCAAAGCTGAGAAAGTGGATGCTTCCAGTATTACTAACGCTTCTCGATTGGAAGATCTCGGATTCGATTCACTTGATACGGTTCAGCTTTTGTTTGATGCGGAAGAAGCTTTTGGCGTCAATTTTGACGGCGAAGAAGTCCGGGGTCTCCGCAGTGTGGGAGACATAATTGATTACATTAGCAAGCATCCTCCAACTACCTCGTCGTAGCACTAAAAGTACATCTGAATTAAATGAAAAAATTATGAAAAAGCTATATTTTGTTATTGCAATTGTCTTTTTGTTGAGCGGTTGCGCGGGAATTAGGCTTGTTAGCGATTACGATGAGGTAATCGATAAGGGCGTTACTGATTTTGCTGAACAGTTTAATACGCATATAAAAAATATGGGCGATTTGGCTGGGACGCCTGAAGGAACCTATGATGTCAATTTGAAAGCATATAACGCGCTCGAGTCGAAACTGGACGTGATGATAGCGAGAGCTTCGGCCGTATCCGAGAGTAAAGGTTGTAAACTCGAAAAAAAAGTATTTGACCGTATCCACTCTATGCTAAAAAGTGATATGCCATCTGAAATCCGCTCGGACGACACTGTTCAAACCGGTAATGCACATGGGTGTAACGAAAGACTATTGTTGTTGGTTAAGAAGCAGCTTGACTTCGTGAAAGAAATACATAGAGAAACAGATAAATGCGGAGCGAATAATCTTTCGTGCCTAAGGCCAGCAACGGCAAAAACCGCACTCAGCATCGCAAATCAATCCATTAACGCCGTATCCGTCGTCGAAACAGCAAAAAAACAGTAAGGAGCGCATCATGAAAATAAATGCTGATGAAATCTATAGCAAAATTATCGGTGCTGCCGAGGGTGCATTTGAAGACGGTTGGGATGCGGTAAAAACCTATGCGCCTGCCGAATTTAAGAAAATGTCAGTTCAACTGGCTGAGATAGTTGAAAATGTTGCTTTGTATGAAATGGATAAAACAAAAGGTTATTCGCCTGAAACAGGTAAAATTCTCTTCAAAATGCAAAAGGCGGCATGCGAATCCGTACTCGTTGCTGTCACCCACCTCACTTTGACCGCCGTACAAAAAGCAATCAATGCGATTTTAAAAACGCTGAAAGATGTTTTTGGCGGCGTTATTGCAACGATTGTTTGATCCCTTCCGGATTGAGTTTTCATTCTAAAGATTGAAATAGGTCTAAAATCAAAAGGGTGCAACCCATAAACGCTCCCGTATCGTTTAATTCAGGTGTTGCGTTGCGATAAAACGACATCAAAATAAGTCTGAGTTGTAAATTTCCTGCCTGAATTAATTTACATTTTATAAAAACTATCAATTTATTAGACAGTTAGTAGGCTATTTACATATGAATTCTTGTTGAGCCATTGTTCAACTTCATTATTAGGTCAGCTTTAGTATTGAGCGGAGATTACTTTGTTAATGTGATTAATCCTTAATACTTTTCCCAAGTACTTTCCTGCTCAAATCTGACTTTACGTACTTGACTTAAATCTTAGTGAATTTAGAATAGCTACAATACTTTATAACTAAGGTACTTAACTATGAAAACACCGGAACTCGAAGTAAAGGTTATCGAGTTTGTCGCATCAAAGGTCGAAAACATCGATGTTTCTAGCATTACTAGCGCTTCAAAATTCGAAGGACTTGGCTTTGATTCACTGGATACAGTAAGACTCTTGTGTGATGCGGAAGATGCTTTTGGTATCCGTTTCGATAATAATCACGCGAATACGCTGCGCAGCGTAGGTGATATTGTTGATTATATTAGTAAACAGCAGTCGCATAATTAAGTTGTTTTAAATTTCCAATGGCAGGATGGGCATGTAATTATGCTTGGTCGATGCTAAATAACCTGATTCTTACCCGTGTAAGACCGCTGGAAGTTTTTCTTGTTCGTGTTTGATTACAAAACGCAGTCGTTAGTTGATGTGATAGTAGGTGCCTTATTGTAAAGTTGCTAAACATTCTGCTTGCGTTGACTATTACGTTAACGGGTTGCATACATCGGCAGTTTGTTAGCGAACCTTATCCGCGCTGGGGTGAAGAAAGGCATATTAAGCAGACAGATGGTATTGAACCACTGATTTTACGAACCTTTGTTCCATCAGATCCTGCCGAAACCTCAGCTTGTGTGCTGTTAATTCATGGTATGAATGAGCATATCGGACGCTACAGCGAAGTGGCTCGTTATTTTTCTCAGAATTTTATCGTTGCGGGTTTCGATTATTACGCACACGGTCTTTCCAATCCGGTCTTACAACAAGCTGACCTGGCGCTTACATCGGGAATGGATACACAAGAAATCAGCGATGCTTATTTGGCACAGACGCTTTTACGCAATCTAGACCCGATGCGCCGTGATCTGAACCTTGCGCTCAGGCAGTTTATAGTTTTTTGTGATGAGCAAGGAAAACCCGGTCGCCCTGTATTTATCGTTTCGCACAGTCTGGGTGCACTGATTACCGCTTCTTATCTCGTACAACATCGAAATGATGGCATGTTGATTAAACGCGTGCAAGGTGTCGTTTTTTTGGCCCCGGCTTTTGCTGTCAGCGAACCTCCCGGTTGGCGCGGTTGGCTGGCGAATCCGTTGATCCAATTGTCCTTTCATGCCGAAAAGCATTTTTTGAATCCTCAAAATGAAGCTTTGCCGCTATTACTATTTAATCAATTATTATCATTGATAACCGTACCGGTATTGGATGGTTTGTTTGAAATATTGTCTTGGCCGGGTTTGCGAACTTTCCTAACGCCGATTGCACCAGATTGGGTAAAGGATTACCTCACAGATAGTGAAGAAGAGAAGGCACGCTTGCGTGCCGATAACTGGATTGTCCGGCGTAGTCTGTTGCGTTTTGTTAAAGGAATCGAAGCGGAAATTGTTCACTTTCACCGCCAAATGAATCTGTTTCCATTGCCTTATTTTTTAATTTATTCGGAACAGGATCCTATTACACCTGCTTCAGGTAATGAAGCTTTTGTACAGGCTACCTTAAAGCAAAATCCTCACAACCAGGTTCTGGCCATACCGAATCTGCCCTATCATCAGCATTTGTTCTTGACAGAACCTGCACGTACCGGGCTTTTGAGAAAAATTGAAGAATGGATTAATCGCTGCTGTTTACTTCAATGAGCAGGGTAAATATTTAAGATCAGGATCCACAAAATGACGGAAGATACTAATAAATTTGAGTAGCTTTCATTTACCCTAAAACATACACCTATTGGATACTGTCTAATTAAAAAGGAGGTATTTTATGGAAGCGACTGAAATAACAGCTATAGAAGATACCGATGTTTTAATTGTAGGGGCCGGACCGACGGGTTTGGCTCTTGCCATAATGCTAGTGCGTTCCGGTATTAAGATGCAGATTGTCGACAAGCTTTTGACGGGTCAAAATACGTCGCGTGCTGCAGTAATTCATGCGCATACGCTGGAAGTTCTAGAATCGCTTGGCGTGTCTGAGCGGCTCGTGAAGCAAGGCCTGACACTTACTAAATTCAGTATCCGGGACCGTGACCGGATATTACTACGGCTACGCTTTGACACGCTTCCCACCCGATACAATTATTTGCTGATGCTACCGCAAGATAAGACTGAAAAGGTTTTAATTGACATACTCAGCGAGGCAGGGGGTGGCGTACACTGGGGGAATGCTGTAGAAAAACTGGTCGAAACTTGCGATGGGATACGGGCCTGTATCGAAACAAAACAAGGCAAGCGAATAGTGAACGCACGCTTTGTGATCGGGGCCGACGGTATGAATAGCTTGGTGCGGGAAAGTGTAGGAATTGAATTTAGCGGTGGTAGCTACGAGCAGTCGTTTGTTTTGGCAGATGTGCAGATGAATGGGAACTTTGGCAATGACGAAGTGATGCAGTTTTTCTCACCGGCGGGTTTGCTGGTTGTTGCGCCGTTACCGGGAAACAGACATCGCATTGTGGCGATGCTGGACAATGCTCCTGCTCAACCTGGAATTGCCGATGTGCAAGCGCTATTGGATACACGCGGCCCGATGCACTCGGTTGGTAAAGTGACGCAGATGCATTGGAGTTCGCGTTTTCGCTTGCACCATCGTGTAGCTGAGCGCTATCGCCGTAGACATTTTATTCTGGTAGGTGATGCCGCGCATGTGCATAGCCCGGCAGGCGGGCAGGGGATGAATACGGGATTGGTAGATGCATGTGTGCTGGGTCGAATTTTAAGTCATGCAATTCTACAGCGTGGTGGCGATTGCCAGCTTGACAAGTATGAAATGTTACGGCGTCCGGCTGCGTTACAAGTGCTTAAACTTGCTGAACGGTTAACTAAGATGGCGGTCATGTCAGGTTCTTCCAAACAACTTGTTAGAAATGTCGCGCTGCAAGCGGGTAACCTAATTCCCTTATTTCGCAACCGCCTGGCCATGAATCTGTCGGGTTTGAGCCGTCGCACTTCAGCGGAGATTGAATTTTAGTTCTTATTAGCGCCATACTCTGGATTTGCAAAAATGCTGTAGGAATCATCGAGTTCACTTATACTTAAGCAGTAACCACATAGTTTTAACAGCATAAGAGGTGAAAACAAATGATGAATGCCGCAATATCGGATTTGATGCAACGTATACCAGGCAAAGCAAGTGAGGAATGGCCTATGGGAGAGCCATTTGTGCAAGCATTTGCGCACGGTTCCATGTCAGTCGAAGTGTACGCGCCCAAGGACACTGATATCCAAACACCGCATGATCAAGATGAATTGTATTTTATCCATTCCGGTCACGGCGACTTTGTGGTAGCTGGGGAACGCTATCCATTCAAACCGGGTATGGTATTTTTTGTTGCGGCTCATGTTGAACACAGTTTTGAAAATTTCTCAGCGGATTTTTCTACCTGGGTGGTTTTCTGGGGCCCAAAAGGTGGAGAAAAACAACAGTAGGGCGTTATTGCAACAATTTTTATCAAGTTAAATTATGCTTAAATTCTATGGTTATAAAAAATGCAGTACCTGCCGTAAAGCGGAACAATTCTTGCAGCAAGCCGGAATTAATTATGAATTTATAGATATCACCGAAAATCCGCCCTGTGGTGAAGAATTAACTGTCATTGTTGCGCGTGCCGATGTTCCATTGCACAAGTTTTTCAATACCAGTGGCGTGCAGTACCGCGAACTAAAAATCAAGCAGCGATTACCGGCGTTATCTCATCGTGAGATAGTGGCTTTGCTGGCGAGCAACGGCCGCCTGATCAAAAGACCGCTAATTACCGATGGAAAGCGTGTAACTGTCGGTTATGATGAGAAACAGTTTGCTGCTGTCTGGGGTTAATAAACACTTTTTTATTGGTTTGTTTGATTGCTTGCAACATAACAGTCTTTTGGGTAATTTCTTCCATTGACGACGAACAAACTTGCGCTTTGGCGTTCATGCTTGTACTCTTTCGGGCACAGTCAGTGAAAAAGACTTATCAATAACCGGATCAAGCAGGAGGTGCAATTGAGTGATCAACGTTTTTTAGTGCGCAAAGCGGCGGTATTGGGGGCTGGTGTGATGGGAGCGCAGATTGCGGCGCATCTGGTCAATGCCAATATCGAAACCTTGTTGTTTGAATTACCGGGTGATGCCGGTAATCCTAATGCCAATGTAATTAAGGCGGTGGAAAAACTTAAAAAACAAGAACCCGCACCTTTGTCGGTTAAATCTAAAGCCGCTTGTATTCAACCTGCTAATTACGATCAACATCTGGAAAAACTCAAAGACTGCGATCTGGTAATCGAAGCCATTGCCGAACGCATGGATTGGAAACGCGATCTGTACGTCAAAGTTGCGCCATTTTTGGGCGAGCATACGATTTTTGCTAGCAACACCTCGGGATTGTCGATCAATCAACTCGCTGAAGCATTTCCGGAAAGTTTACGCCATCGTTTTTGTGGCATTCATTTTTTCAATCCGCCGCGTTATATGCATTTGATCGAATTGATTCCCTGCCGGACCAGTGATGCGGCGATGCTCGATGATCTGGAAGCATTTCTAGTCACCTATCTCGGCAAGGGAGTTATTCGCGCCAAAGATACACCGAATTTCATTGCCAATCGCATTGGCGTATTTTCCTTACTGGCCACCATGCATCATGGACGAGTATTTGATTTTGGTTTTGATCTTGTTGATGCGCTGACTGGAGCTCTGATTGGTCGTCCCAAAAGCGCCACATTTCGTACCGCCGATGTGGTTGGTTTGGATACTCTGGCACATGTCATCAACACGATGCGCGATACATTACCGGATGACGCGTGGCATACCTATTTTGCTGTGCCGGATTGGTTACAAGGTTTGATTCAGTCCGGCGCACTGGGTGAGAAAGTTAAACGCGGGGTATATCAAAAAATTAAAGGTGAAATTCATGTATATGATTTGACGGTGCAAGGCTATCGTTTATCCGGTGCAGAAGTCGATCAAGATCTCAAACATTTATTGAAATACGGCACTCAGCCTGAAAAGTTTTTGGCACTACATAACAGCCAGCAGCCGCAAGCTCAGTTTTTGTGGGCTATCTTTCGGGACTTGTTTCACTATTGCGCAGTGCAATTGGAGGCGATCGCCGACAATGCCCGCGATCTGGACCTTGCGGTGCGCTGGGGATTTGGTTGGAATCAAGGACCCTTTGAGATCTGGCAGGCGGCCGGTTGGAAACAGATCGCCAATTGGATTAATGATGATATTGCAGCCGGAAAATGCATGAGTCAAGCGCCTCTGCCCCAATGGGTTATGGCAATAGCCGAAAGTGACTCTCAAGCTGTGCATACCGCTCAAGGCTCTTTTGCACCGAATACCGGCATGCTTCAGCAGCGCTCAAAACTTCCCGTGTATCAACGTCAATTATTTCCTGACCGGTTGATTGGTGAAGCAATTACTTACGGAGAAACTATTTTTGAAACGGATGCCGTAAGGTTATGGCATACCGGTGATCAAATTGCCATTCTGAGTTTTAAAAGCAAAATGCATACGATTGGAATGGATGTACTAGAAGGCACACAGCAAGCAATTAAGGAGGCTGAGAAAAACTGGCGTGCTTTGGTGATTTGGCAAACGGGGCCACCATTTTCTGCAGGTGCCAATTTGCAAAAAGCCACAGAGAAACCTAAATCGGATGCAAAACCCGGCAGTGAACCATTACCGCCGCCAGAACCGCCGTCAGCGTTTCAGTTGTTTCTGAAGAAATTTAAAAAATCGGCGCAAGCTACCGTGCTTCAGGTTGCACGTGAATTGGATTTTGCTGATGTGCTGATGGCCAAGAAGTTGGCGGAAGTCAATGAAATGATCAAACAGTTCCAACAAACTTCACAGGCGCTGCGTTATTCGATGATTCCGACTGTGGCGGCAGTGGATGGTCTGGCGCTGGGGGGAGGCTGCGAGTTTGTCATGCATTGCGATCGGGCTGTAGCAACGCTGGAAAGCTATATCGGCTTAGTGGAAACAGGTGTTGGATTGTTGCCAGCCGGTGGCGGGTGTAAGGAATTCGCGTTGCGTGCAGCACAGGCTGCTAAAGATAACGATCCTTTTCCACAATTGAAATATTATTTCCAGACAGTCGCGATGGCGGAATTGGCAAAAAGTGCCGAGCAAGCAAAAGAGTTGGGCTATTTGCGCCGCGCTGATACTGTCGTGATGCATCGCTTTGAATTGCTGTATGTTGCAAAGGCGCAGGCGCTTGCATTAGCTGACGCGGGTTATCGTCCGCCATTACGTGTACGGGAAATTCCGGTAGCGGGTAATACTGGTATTGCGACAATCCAAAGTCAGTTAGTCAATTTGCGTGAGGGTGGTTTTATTTCCGAGCACGATTACTTGATCGGCAATAAAGTAGCACATGTGATGTGTGGGGGTGATTTAACGCCTGGCAGCATGGTTGATGAAGACTGGTTTCTGGAACTGGAACGAGCGGCTTTTATGGAATTGCTGGCGACTGAAAAAACCCAGGCGCGCATTGAATACACACTGAAAACGGGTAAGCCGCTCAGAAACTGATAGTGACGATCGATGGAGAAACCAATGACTAATAAGCAAACTCAAGAAGCTTATATTGTAGCTGCCGTCCGCACCCCGGTCGGCAAGGCACCGCGAGGTATGTTTAAAAACGTGCGGCCTGACGACATGCTGGTGCATGTACTGCATGCTGTGATGAAGCGGTGTGAGGGGCTCGATCCGGCAGCGATTGATGATGTGATTGTCGGCTGCGCCATGCCCGAAGCGGAGCAAGGTATCAATGTCGCGCGCGTTGCGTTACTATTAGCCGGTCTACCGGATAGTGTGCCGGGAATGACGGTAAATCGCTTTTGTGCTTCGGGCTTACAAACGGTTGCTATGGCGGCGGATCGGATTCGATTGGGTGAAGCGGATGTCATTATCGCCGGAGGTACCGAAAGCATGAGTATGATACCGATGATGGGTAATAAGGTTGCGATGAATCCGGCCATGTTCGAACATGAAGAAAGCGTCGCAATCGCCTATGGCATGGGAATGACCGCCGAGAAAGTTGCGGAACAGTGGCATGTTTCCCGTGAAGACCAGGATGAATTTGCATTAACCAGCCACATGCGTGCATTAAAAGCCATCGAAACCGGGGAATTCAAAGATGAAATTGCGCCTTATACTATGGAAGAGAAGCGCCCGGATCTGATTGCGCACTCAGTGCACACAGAAAGTATCGTCAAAGATACCGACGAAGGGCCGCGGGCGGATACTAATCTGGATGCGCTGGCGAAATTAAAGCCCGTGTTCGCAGCTAAGGGTTCGGTAACGGCGGGCAATAGCTCACAGATGTCCGATGGTGCCGGCGCGGTGGTATTGATGAGTGAAGCTGCAATGAAACGTTTTAATTTATCGCCGCTTGGAAGATTTATTGGGTTTTCCGTAGCGGGCGTGCCGCCTGAGATTATGGGTATCGGTCCAATCAAGGCAATTCCCAAAGTGCTGGCACAAACTGGTATCAAACAAGATGATTTGGACTGGATAGAACTGAATGAAGCATTTGCCGCGCAAAGTCTTGCTGTAATCCGTGATTTGAGATTGAACAGAGAGAAAGTGAATCCTCTCGGTGGCGCGATTGCGCTGGGGCATCCATTGGGCGCAACGGGGGCCATCCGGGTAGCGACTTTAATGCACGGATTACGGCGTCATCAACAGAAATATGGCATGGTAACCATGTGTATCGGTAGCGGAATGGGGGCTGCCGGTATATTCGAATCGTTATAGTGTGTATGGTTACACTAATAACCGCATCCAGATGAGAATATGCTATCGCTCGAACCTAACTCGATTCTGATTTGAGTTTGCTAATCAAGTAAATTCTAACAAATTGCAGAACAATCCATTCTGAGCAGTCGACGCGATGCAGAAAGATTAAGGCACTGTCTATGGATAATGAATGAGTATGCCGAGCCTGTTTTAACATTACATCTTACATTCAAGCTGATAATTCACTTTTTTAGCGCCAGTTCAGAACTCATCCACTATCAGTAGGTGGTAGTTTAGTAGAATTCTGCTAAAATGGACAATTCGATAAAAAGTGTCAAGCAAGGAAAAGTTGTCATGGCTTATGTAGTAACTGAAAATTGCATTAAATGTAAATATACCGATTGTGTCGATGTATGTCCGGTGGATTGTTTTCGAGAGGGTCCTAATTTTTTAGTCATTGATCCGGATGAATGTATCGATTGCACATTATGTGTTGCAGAATGTCCTGTGGAAGCAATTTATGCTGAAGATGATGTGCCGGATGAGCAAACCCATTTTATTGATCTGAATGCCGAATTATCAAAAAAATGGCGGCCGATTATTGAGAAAAAAGATGCATTGCCAGATGCAGATGAGTGGGCGAGTGTTAAAGATAAGTTGGATCATTTACAACGCTAAGCAGCAATGGCGGTAATCAAGATACCGCATGTATGGTTTTTCACAATTTCTTCAAATTTCCTTTAGTGAAGCTTTTGAGCGCATAAGTGCCGGTGCTACGGTTATTACACCTAACCGTAGACTGGCATTGGCGCTAAAAGGAAAAATTAATCAAGCGCAAATCCATCGAAAAGCGTTAGCCTGGCATTCTTTCGATGTTTTGCCGTTTACAGCGTTCATTGAGCGTATTTACTTTGATACGCTTTATTCAGAACAAGCACCAAAATTCCCCTTGTTATTGACAGTAAGTCAGGAGCAGGCGCTCTGGGAATCAATAATTCAATCGTCTGAAGCAGGAAAGCTACTACTGCGTGTCTCCGAAACAGCACGGTCGGTTCGGGAAGCTTGGCACCTAGCACACGCATGGCAATTGAGCGGTGAGATTGAGAAATATTATCCTAATGATGACGGTAGGGCATTTCTAGACTGGACAAACAGTTATCGCAGCAACACAACACGTAACGGACAAACAGATCAAGCGCGTATTTGTGATGTAATTACTGAACGATATGCCGCACTATCGGTAAAAAAACCGTCCGCTGTAATCTGTTATGGCTTTAATATTTTTACACCGCAGCAGATCGCTTTCTTAAATAAGCTCATTGCCACTGGGTGTGAGGTAGTAACTACCGGGACGGCATTTAATCGCTCGCAATCATTGAATATTGCTCAACGTGTTGAATATACAAGTAGCGATGAGGAAATTTACCACGCAGCCACCTGGGCACGTACAAAAATTGAAGCGGATCCTACTGCCCGTATTGGTATCGTAGTACCGGCATTGGCAGATTACCGCAACAAGCTGACGCGAATTTTTCAGGCAGTCATGTATCCGGATATCAAGTTTGCTTTGCCTGGCGGTACGCTTTCGGTTATGCCATTTAATGTTTCATTGGGCTTGCCATTGACGTCTTATCCATTGATCAATGCTGCATTGCTCGTATTGACACTGCTTTATCGAGAAGTGGAATTTAACCGGGTAAGCCATTGGTTACGCTCCCCATTTTTGGTGGGAAGTGAAACGGAAATGGGGCAACGGGCATGGTTGGATGCCCGCATTCGCCGCAATGCCGAGCCTTTCATTGATCTGGACCGGTTGATAACACTGATACAACAAGCCAATCCCTACGTAAGCTGTCCAATTCTGTTGCAGGGATTATCCGCGTTAGCTGAATTTCGGCAGACACGGCTGCCGCAATCAGGAAGTCATGCCGTTTTGGCCCGATCTATTTCAGAAATATTGCAGACTATCGGTTTTCCCGGAGAGCGCAACCTCGATTCGATGGAATATCAGGTAGTAAAAAAATGGCAAGCCTTGCTGGCAGAATTTACAACACTCGATCATGTCATTGCAGTCACTAGCTATCACCAAGCTGTCAGTCGTTTAAATTTCATGGCTAGCGAAACATTATTCCAGCCGGAAACACCTGATGTGCCCATTCAGATTCTCGGCGTATTGGAAGCGGCTGGAATGGATTTCGATCACCTTTGGGTAATGGGGCTAACCGATGAACAGTGGCCTTTACGCACTCGTCCTAATCCTTTTTTACCACTTGAATTGCAACGTACAGCTAAACTGCCTTTCGCTTCGACATGGGAATCGCTCGCGTTCTGCCGGCAACTCACAAACGGATGGTTGTCCGGTTCAAAAGAAGTGATTTTGAGCAATCCGAAGTTTAGCGATAACGATGATAGACATGAATTGAAGCCAAGCGCGTTGATCAAATCGATTGCGCAGATTAGGCCGGTGTTTCCAGAGATTATGGGACATGGCGATCTGATTAGGCAAACTTGCGATTTACAGCAATTGATCGATAACCAAGCACCATCATTGGATAGTGATGAAGCAAGATTAAGTATCAAAGGCGGCACGTCTGTTATAAAGGATTATGCCGCGTGTCCATTTCGAGCTTGGGCTAAACACCGGTTACAGATAGTGAGCTTAGAGCAACCGCATAGCGGCCTGAATGCAAAGGAAAGGGGCTCGTTGACACACCAGGTATTAGCATTGCTATGGCGGCAATTGAAAACCAAAGAAGCACTCGACACGATCACCGATGATGAACTTGGAAGAACGTTGAAAACAATTACACACGGTGTCGTGGCACAAATGCAGCAGTATAAGCCCGCAGCACTTTCTGGCCGACTTGCCCAGATCGAACAACGACGGTTAGTACAATTGATACACGAATGGTTGCATGAAGAGAGAAAACGGGAGAATTTTGCGGTAACCGCGATTGAAGAGAAACGTTTCATTCAAATCGCCAATTTGGAACTGAGTGCTCGCCTGGACCGGGTAGATGAATTGGATGACGGACAACATATCGTGATCGATTACAAAACCAGCAAGCAATCGATTCAAGCTATGATCGGTGAACGTCCGGATGAACCGCAACTTCCACTATATCTGGTCATGACTGAAGCGGAACAACAGGCCGCCGGCGCTGCTTTTGCTTTCATTAAGCGCGGTGGAATGGGATTCGCCGCAATAACACAGAAAGCGGATTTACTGCCAGGTGTAAAGGATTTTAAGCAGTTAAACGGATGTAATCAATTTGGCACGTGGAAACAATTGCTTGAAGCTTGGCGGCAAAATCTGACAAACTTGGCTGCAGGTTTTTCAAGCGGTGAAGCAAGCGTCGCACCGAAGCATTTTCCGGTTACTTGTAACTACTGCGATTTGCAATTGTTTTGCCGGATTCATGAGCGTGCCAGCAAGGATTCGGTAGTGCAGGACGAAGAAAATGACTGATAGTTTAATCATACCCGATTTGACGGAACGAAATCGTGCACTGGATCCCGCGCAATCGTTCATTGTTCAGGCACCGGCCGGTTCCGGTAAGACCAGTCTGCTGATTCAGCGCTATCTCAAATTGCTGGCTTGCGTGGATGCGCCGGAAGAAATCGTGGCGATCACTTTTACACGGAAAGCCGCAGCGGAAATGCGCGCACGTATTTTGACCGCGTTGGAAGCAGGAAGAAAAGCTAGTGGTGGGAGTGAAATAAGCGCCTATGAAAAGCTGAATTATGACTTGGCGCACACTGCTTTGCAGTGCGATCAACGGACTGGTTGGCATATTTTAGACAACCCGGAGCGATTGCGAATCCAGACCATTGATTCTTTCTGCGCTGCATTGACGCGTCAAATGCCAATATTGACGAAATTTGGCGCGCAACCGGAGATCATAGAAGATGCGGCTGATTTTTATCGCGAAGCAGCACGCTCCACCTTAAAAATGATTGAGCAGAATCTTGCGATTGCTCATGATGTAGAACGATTACTCGAATATTTGGATAATGATGTGGCGCGCATCGAAACCCTGCTTGCCGAGATGCTGGCAAAGCGGGATCATTGGTTACGCCATACTCACGGTAGAACTCGCGAAGAACTTGAGGCTGCGCTGAAAAAATCACGCGACGATGCGGTACGCTATGTTTCTCAATTACTGCCGGCGATTGTAAGTACTGAATTACTGGAATTGCTGCGCTATGCGGCGACAAATTTGATCGTTGCCGGCAAATCGTCACGAATCGTATGCTGCGAACGACTAGAGACAATGACAGTGGCGCACGTAGAGCATTGGTGCGGAATTGCTGAATTATTACTGACTGGAAGCGGTAGCTGGCGCAAGCGATTTTCGCAGGACGAAGGTTTCCCTTCTGGCAATAATAAGGTTGAGAAAGAAGCAGCCAAGGCATGGAAGAATCGCTTGAAATCATTAATTGATTCGCTCAGTTCAGAGGAAACTTTCCAGCAAGCGTTACAAATGATGCGCCGGCTCCCGCCACCGAATTACTCCGATAAACAATGGGAAATATTGGGTGCCATAACCCGCCTGTTACCTTATGCGGTGGCGCAACTTAAAGTTGTTTTCCAGATTTACGGTAAAGTCGATTTTTCCGAAATTGCACAACGCGCGTTAGTAGCACTTGGAGATTCCGAATCACCCACAGATTTGGCATTGGCACTCGATTACCGCATCAAGCACATCATGATCGACGAATTCCAGGATACGTCAATCAGCCAGTTTAAATTATTGGAAAAACTTGTTGCCGGTTGGGATGCAGGAGATGGGCGCAGCTTGTTTGTTGTGGGTGACCCGATGCAATCTATTTACCGTTTCCGCGAGGCGGAAGTGGGGCTTTTTTTAAAAGCGCGCAGCATGGGTGTCGGCAATATTGTTTTGCAGCCAATCACCCTCAGAGCAAATTTCCGCTCGCAACAAGGAATTATCGATTGGGTCAATGAAGCATTCGAACGAATCATGCCTGCCCGCGAAGATTTTGCAACCGGTGCCGTGGCGTACGCCCATTCACAGGCGACACATCCTGGGCTGGCAGGTAAGGCAGTTGATATACATCCTTTTTTTGCCAGGGACGAAATAGCAGAAGCTCAACAGATAGTGGAAATTATCGTGCAAACACGACGCGATTATCCAACGGATACGATTGCGATTTTAGTGCGCAATCGCAGCCACCTAAATGAAATTGTGCCGGCAATCAAGCGCGCCGGGTTGCGGTTTCACGCAGTGGATATCGATTTGCTGCGTCACAAGCCTGTCGTTCAAGACTTACTGATTCTGACTCGCGCATTGATTAATCTGGCAGACGACATCGCTTGGTTTTCAGTGTTACGCGCTTCATGGTGCGGGCTTTTACTTGGCGATATCACAAAGTTGGCAAGTAACAGGCGAAAAGAAAGCGATAGCAACGGGAGCGCGAGGGACATGACGTTGTGGGGATCGATAAGCAATGAACAAAATTGGCAAGGTATTTCGACCGATGCGGCGGCACGTTTACGTAAGCTTCGAGAAATATTGCAACCTTGCATAGATTTCCGCCAACGTCAGTCGTTGCGGCTTACCGTTGAAGCGGCCTGGCAAGCTTTGGGCGGACCGGCATGTATCGATACGGTCGTTCAGGGAAAAGATCTTGTAGCAAGTGGTTTGCAGGACGCCGCAATGTACTTGGATTTTCTTGAAAATGAAGAGGAAGCTGGCGATATACGTGATTTGGCAATTTTTGAGAAAAGATTGAGCAATCTGTATGCTTCACCGGATTTCGATGCGAATGATGGGCTACAAATTATGACGATTCATAAAGCGAAAGGACTTGAATTCGATACGGTAATTGTACCGGGACTTGGCCGCAAGCCGCGTGGCGGTAGTAAACAATTGCTGAGGTGGATGGAACAACCGCATAACGCATCCCTTGATAGTGAAAATACACTGATGGCCGATTTGTTGCTGGCGCCTATTCAGGAAACGGGAACACATAACGACCCGATTTACACGTGGATGGAAGGATTGGATCAAGAAAAGCAGCAACTGGAGGCGGATCGATTATTGTATGTGGCTGCGACGCGCGCAAAGAAATTTTTACACTTAATGGGTCACGTTGAGGTGATCGAAGATTCTGACGACGGTAAAACGATCATCAAAGAACCGGTTGCCGGTTCATTGTTAAACAGGTTATGGCCTGTTGTGCAATTAGTCTACAGCGAAAAAGTGAAAAACGGTGATCTGCTGGGGGAATCTTCCTCAAAAAATCAGAATAACCAAGCAAGCGGAAAAGATATTTACAATACAAGCGACTATTACCGCCGTTTGAGATCGGATTGGCTAATGCCGCCGGCGCCGGATTCCGTGTCTTGGCAAAAGCAATTGAGTAATCAATCGGTTCAGGATGAAATTGAGTTTTCTTGGGCGAGTGAAATGGCACGCCATGTAGGCAATGTAGTGCATCGATGGTTGCAGCAAATTGCAGAGGACCGCATGCAAGGCTGGAATAGCGCGCGTATCCGGGCAATGGGAGACCAAATGAAACACAATTTGCTCGCAAGCGGAATGAGCGGGGATGATAAAGAATTTACCCTTGCCGTAGAACGAGTTATGTCAGCACTAAACAATGCGATCACCGACCAGCGTGGGCAGTGGATTTTAGGGCCTCAGCAGTCTGCACAAAACGAAGTGAAGATTACTGGAATAATTAACAGCTTGCCTATGAATATGGTGATCGATAGAACATTTTGCGACTCCGAAGGGAATCGGTGGATTATTGACTATAAAACAAGCAGTCACGAAGGATCAAATAGAGAAGCTTTCCTCGACCGAGAACAAACCCGCTATCAATATCAGTTGCAGTATTATGCAAAGCTCATGCAGCAAATGGATCCGCGCCCGATAAGACTGGGAATTTACTTTCCATTGATCGGCGGTTGGCGCGAATGGTAAATAGATACTAACAGTCTATTTCCCTGCCTATTGCATCGTTGGGTTTTATTGGAAAGTTAAAACTATACATTTCGCTTCGTTTACCAATGGTTTTTACTCACACCTCCCCGCCATTTTCCAGCCACTCCCGGCAATCCGGCGTCAAGGCTCGTTTGCAAGCGGAATCGTAGAGTGCCAGTTCATCGTTTGAGAGTATATCGCGCCAACGGTTATTGGTGCCTTTGTGCAGAAAAGTTTCTGCGCCGCCTTTCCAGAATTGGCCGCCTCCAGGCGCATAGAGATCGCCTTGGCGCTTCATCTCGGCGAATGAGACGGCTTTAATGATACCCGGCCATGCTTGTTCTGGTACGTCTATCTCCAGAAATGCGGCGATGCGGCGGATCTCGCACTCGGTATCTTTGAGCATATCGGAATAGTGGAATAAGCGGATATTAGCCAAATGACGGAAGTTCCACCACGATTGAACATTGGAGAGATGCGACCAGTATGGCCAGCCGTCGGCTTCCCACGCAAATGAACCGCGAGTAATCCAATTATGCCAGAAAACATGGATATCATCCGGTGCGGGCGGAAGTTCATCGCCTACACGTCCAGGTAGCCCATTCATAAGTAAGAACATTTCTTCTTTCATACCCTTATAGTGATTCCATAACGACATGAAGACATCGCGGGTGTCGCGGGCGATATAAAGATATTTGACCTTGTCGTTATAAGGCAGGCCGTCGAGCGGTAAATGCGTTTTAATAAAGCGGCGATGTTGTTGCGCGTTCAAATTATTGAGAACCAATTCGAGCGGGATAATGCGCATATCCAGCCAAGGCGATAGTTGTGCGGGGGGTTGTGGAAAATTTCCTTGTGGAAACAGCAAATGCGCCACAATCGCTTGTGTCCACGTCGTACCCGCTTTGTAGGAGGTTGCGATAATGATGTCGTCAGCGCGCGATTCAAAATAATCCCAGCGGGTACTGTCGAAATGATGATTCTGATAAATATGGGTGCGTTGGGGAAGATTCAGCATGTTTTTAGCCTTATTATGAAATGGATTGCCTGAGTTTTTTTACAGGAACAAGCCCGGTTTGGCAAGCGCCTGGGCAATACGCTAAGAAGATCGTACAGTCAGTACGCTTGCAGGGTAACAACAGGCCGGTTTGGTGAACTGGCCGTTATTCCTGCACCGCCCTTGGCCGTCGATTGGCATCGATGGCGACATAAGTCAGCACGGCTTCGGTCACTTTGATGCAAATTTCCTCGCCACCTTCGCGTACACCACGTTGCGCATAAACGGCTACATTAATGGTAATCGAAGTGTGACCTATTTTAACAATATCCGCATAAAAACTGACGAGATCACCTACAAACACTGGATGCTTGAAAACGAAAGAATTGACAGCCACTGTTGCCACCCGCCCGCGTGCGCGGCGGATGGCTGGAATACTACCCGCCATATCCACTTGCGACATGATCCAACCACCAAAAATATCACCGGCATAATTGGTATCGGCTGGCATCGGCACGGTGCGCAGCACGGGTTGACCCTCCGGCAAAGGAACATGAAGGGATGGATCATAAGGTATATTAGGCATATTATCTCTTTTAAACGTAATGGGGTCACCGTACCACTGATTCTTTGTCACCAAGATTCATAGTTATAATAATGCATTATTTCTCTTTCCAACCGGATTTTTTGATGCAGATGCTGACGTTTCTTGGTTAACCGACTATGGAATCATTGTTCGATGCAGCAGAAAACTGCTTGCTAGCCTGTAACATCGAAGAAAAACTTTGCTTGACACGGCAAACGGCGCACGCTTGGTGCAGCGGTCAATTATCTTTATCGCATATCGGCGAACCTCAATCGACTGTCGAACCCGGACGACCTGTCAAACCGGATTTGGTAGCGCCCGGCAATGTTCCGAAACGCCGTCTGGGAACGAAAGCAGGATTTATCGCTTTGATTCACGCGGTAACCCATATTGAATTCAATGCCATAAATCTGGCATGGGATGCGATATATCGCTTTCGTGATATGCCGCAGCAGTTTTATAGCGACTGGGTGCAAGTCGCGGTCGAAGAAGCTTATCACTTTGAATTGTTACGCCAGCGTCTAAATGAGCTCGGCAATGACTATGGCAATTTACCGGCCCATAATGGTTTATGGGAGATGGCCGTGCAAACCGCTTTTGACCCGATGGTGCGCATGGCGTTGGTGCCGCGCGTACTGGAAGCAAGGGGACTTGACGTTACACCCGGCATGATCGGGCGGTTGCACCAAGCGGGCGATGAAAAAACAGCCGCTATTTTGGAAATCATCCTGCAAGATGAAATCGGGCATGTCAAAATCGGGTCGTACTGGTTTAAATATTGCTGTGCGCAACGCGGATTGGATTCCGAACATACGTTCCGAGAATTAATCAACCGATTTTTTACCGGACAATTCGGCGGCCCGTTTCATTATGAAGCCAGACAAGAAGCCGGATTTACCGCAGCGGAATTGGCGGCACTGGAAAGCTTGGGAAAGGAGGCGAGGCATGCTTCAAAAACATGCGGCGAAAACCAGCCTTAAAAACATAATTAAACTTGGTGAGTGGCATAATTTGAGTTCCTGACAATGTGTCATGCTATGCGATCATGCTAATGACTTCCGTATCTATTCGGAAATACGAGTACTCATCGCCAAAATCATATGTTTTTAATTTTTTGCCCAGTGCAATAATCAATATCAGAATAGCAAATGTCCCGAGCAGCTTTAATAAAAAAGTTTTGATGTCTTTATCCATGGTTTGTTTTCCATTCAAGCTCTTGCGCCATTTTCCTAGAATCTAATGTGATGCATGAATGCCAGGAAAATGAGTCTAAACTCATTTAGTTAATGCAGCAAGGAAATGCGGTGTGAGCCACCGTAATATTTGATCGACATTGGATGAATGACCCGTCCATAATTTCGGCTACATAACCCCTTAGTTTATGATAAGCTAACTATTGTTTTGGTGGCGGTGTAAAGTTTTTGGCCTCCGTGTTACTTGAATGGGGAAATACAAATTTGCAGAATACAACTGGAACAATCCAGAAGGTGATTATCTCTAATAGAAGATTAAATAGAGGAGTTTTTTTAATGAAATTCAGGCAAATACGAAATGCAACACTGCATATAGAATACGCAGGTAAAAAATTCTTGATTGATCCTTGGCTGGCAGAAAAAGGAGCAATACCGGGCTTTGGAGGTACAATCAATGATCATATACGCAATCCAACAGCTGAGTTACCAATACCTATCAGCGAAATCGTTGATGTGGATGCCGTCATCCTAACGCATGACCATCCTGACCATTGGGACGATATCGCTAAACAGTCGATACCTAAGGATATGCTATTTTTTACGCAACATGAAAAAGACGCGCAATCAGTCCGATCAGCAGGTTTTAACAATGTTCACATATTGAACGAAACTAATTATATAGATGGCATAACGCTGATCAAAACACCAGGGCAGCATGGCAACGATAATGTATTAAAAGACATGAAAGAAATATTGGGGGATGTAAGCGGCATTGTTTTCAAGCATCCACATGAAAAAACACTTTATATTGCTGGCGATACGATCTGGTGTCAGGCAGTAGCAGACAACTTAAAGAAATACAATCCTGATATAGTCGTCGTCAATAGCTGCGATGCCAAGGTTATTGGAGGCGAATCCATTATCATGGGTAAACAAGATGTTTATGAGGTTTATAATGCTGCACCCAATGCGACCGTCATAGCCAGTCACATGGAATCAGTGAACCATGCTACGGTATCTAGAAAAGAAATGTGCGAATTTCTTCATGAAAAAGGTATGACACAACGCGTTCTAGTACCCGAAGATGGCGAATCATATAGTTTCGCATAATCGGAGTTGTGTAAAAATCTGATAGCTCTTTCAATCATTATCAAAGTTAAAACTCAAAGCGGGAGTTTTATAATCCAGTTACCAGATTTAGCTGCTTTGGTGAGCCACAAAGACCAGGCAACAAAATTGCGCGATAGTTATTGCGTTGAGAGGTCGAAAAGATTGTTTGGCAATTGCTTAGCGAGAATTCCTCTGTTCGGGGAGTCTGAGTTAGAACCTCAATTGGCGGAGAAAGCGGGATTCGAACCCGCGGTACGGTTTGAGCCGTACACACGCTTTCCAGGCGTGCACCTTCAACCACTCGGTCATTTCTCCATCTTGTCTATCCGCAAGCAGGGGGCCAAGAATAAACCAGTTCTTGGTTTCGAGCAAATTTGTTTTTTGCGATGCTGTAATCCAGATAAAATCCTGTTAACTCAGCAGTTTCCATTTTGAAAAGGTGGCACCTTGGCCAATAGTTATGCCGTCGGGTTTGTGAATAGTCCAAATGATCGCTTGTTCAATTAAAAAACGTTGGCCGGTACTGGAAATTCTAATGCCGCGATAGTCAGAAATATAACCTTGCGTTTCGGCCTGTTTCAGCATGTGCGCACGTTCATCACGGTTAGGTGGTTCTGCGGTCAGGCGTGAGGGTGTTTGGGTAAATTGCTGCCAATCCATCGCCCATAAGTTTAACGCAGCCCGATTGCCATAATTCAAGACCGGATCGGTTTCGATGCCGTGCGATGCAACCACCCATGCGCTGTTAAAAAGGCGCTCAGCTTGCTGCAATGGCGTGCCGCTACGATCTATCAATTCAGATTTTAGCCAATACCGATAGCTATCCAGTAAGCATTGGCACCATTGAACGGCTAACGGATTTTGCCATGGCGTTTGCATCACGATAGATAGAATTTAGTGATGCTCGAATTCCAGGCGGCCTTCCCGCCTGATCAGTTCATCGATGGTGAGGCCTACCGCCGAAATGCCGTCAAACACTGTTCCCACTCTTTTTTTATTGAAGTGTTCCAGCAT
>CAADGS010000100.1 GCA_900696615.1 uncultured beta proteobacterium | reverse complement strand
GCGATATTGAGCGTATTGGCCGACGAAGTGGAGCAAGGAAGATTGGTTTTTCCGACTTCAGCCAACGCAGCAATTAAAATCAAAGAAAAACTGGAAGACCCTGATTGCAATCTTGATTCGGTGATTCGATTTATCCAGATCGAGCCGCTATTGTCCACTAAAGTGGTAGCCATAGCCAATTCGGTTGTTTTTAATCGTTCTGGGAGAAAAATCACCGATGTGCGCTCGGCAGTTACGCTCATCGGGATGCGGACAATACGCAATCTAGCCACTGCGATTGTAGTGCAGCAGCTCGCAGGATCACAATTAAAAAGTCCGATTGCAGCACAATTATGGAAACACTCCGCGCACGTGGCTGCGCTTGCACAAGTAATAGCACGCCGTGTTACCGATCAGGATCCGGATACTGCGATGTTTGCCGGCATGATTCATGAGATTAGCTGGTTTTATTTATTGGCAAGGGAAAAACATTATCCTGGATTAGTGGATGAAAGCTTGGCGAGTGCATGGTCCAGTGACGAAGATCTGGAAAATGAAAGCGAACTGGAATGCGAGATTAAGATCGGTACCGCGATTCTTAAAGCGCTTCTGGTTCCCAAGCCTGTGCTCGAAAGCATTATTTGTCTGTGGGAAGGTTATTTGGCTTTCCCGCCCAACACATTGGGAGATACGCTACTGTTTGCCGATCAGTTGGCACCTGTCAGATCTCCCTTTGCATTGCCTTCGCATCAAACAGGCGACGATATCGTTGGCAACTTTGATGCACTCGCCGGACAGGAAGCATTGAGCAGTATCATTAAGGATTCACAAGATGAAGTCAATTCGTTGACAGAAGCGTTATGTGCTTGATTACCTTTCATTTCAGCTTACGCATTAGCTGTAACAACGCTAAGCTACCACATTAATCATCCAGCTAATGCCAAATCGGTCAGTAAGCATAGCGAATCGCGATGACCAGAAGGTTTTGGATAGCGGCATTTGCACTTGACCGCCATCGTACAGTGCCGTAAAGAACCGGTCCGCTTCAGCTTCGGTGGTGACCTGAATAGAAAGCGAGAAACCGCTAAAACATTGACCATCCTCACAGCCATCGGAAGCCATCAATATGTTGTTCCCGACACGGAAACTGGTGTGCATGATTTTATTTTCAAAGCCCGTTGGAAGCATGCCCGGTGGTGGCGATTCTGGGCTGTCTTGATAACGTATGAGTAAATCCACTTCTGCACCGAGGGCATTTCGGTAGAAATCCAGCGCTTCCTCACAGCGGCCGCCAAAAATCAGATAAGGTTGAATTAAGGGACTTGGCATAATGGTCTCCTAAGATTTGGAATGAATTGCTATGCAAAAAATAAAACATCCGCTTTGGAAATTATAATGCAAGCTTGTTCAAATTTTAATCGATCAAGTCTTAGGTGCCGCAAAGCCTAAACCTAATTGCAGCAACTCTTCCCAACTGTCGCCCAGGGCGACCCCTTTGATAATGCGATCGATTTCTGCAGCTTGTGATAATCCTTGCATCAGCGATTGCATAGTAATGCGCTTGCAAGCAACCATGACTGTTTTTTGTCGCTCACCCCAAATTTTTGCTGTTGATAATAATTGCGTTGCCGATTGACCGGCGTTGAGACCCGCACGAATATTGATTAGTTGACGAATTTGCTCTGTCAGAGTGGCTAGAATCAGCAGCGGCGGGGTACCTTCTCCTTGTAAGCCACTTAGAATGCGCGTGTAGCGGGTAATGTCAGCAGCAAGCATAGCATCGGATAACTGGTACACATCGTAGCGCGCAACATCCAATACGACATCTTTCACCTGCTCAAAACTCAGATCGCCGGCGGGGTAAATTAATGCAAGTTTTTGGATTTCTTGGTGTGCAGCGAGTAAATTGCCTTCGACTTGGTCAGCTAAAAATTGCAGCGTAGTGGTATCGGTTTTTTGTTGTTGCCGAGCGAGGCGCTGTCCGATCCAATTGGGTAATTGTTGCCGCTCAATACTATAGATAGGGATCAACGTTGCGTATTGTTCAAGTGCTTTAAACCACTTGGCAGCTTGACTCTGCTTGTCGATTTTAGGAAGCGTGACCAGTGTCAAAACATCCATCGGCAAATTGTTGCAGAAAGTCTCGATGGTTTTGCCGCCTTCTTTACCGGGTTTTCCAGAAGGAATACGAATATCCAGGAATTTGCGTTCACCAAATAAAGATAGATTGGTTCCTGCGTTGAGCAGGTCCGGCCATGCAAAGTGCTGATCGATGATAAATAGTTCGCGCTCGGTATAACCTTGCTGGTACGCATGTGTGCGAATGAGGTCAGCAGCTTCCATAATGAGCAATGGCTCATTTCCCAATAATGTATACAATGGCGCAGTTTGCTTCAGCAGGCTTTGCGGTAATTGCTCAAGTTTTATGCGCATACTGTTCACCGATTTGCAATGATAAGCGCAGTCAAACGCAATTTATGCTGGCGTTTTGACTGCTGATAAGCGCCACAGAATTTGTTGAATAGCGTCACTTTGCATATCCCTTTGCAGCAGTCTTTCTTCTGCTTCTTTCGCAAGAATTTGCGCATCCAAGAAGGGGAGAATACGTGTGATTGCAATTTCGGTATTGGGCACGATTTCAGTGCCTTGCTGATCAACCAGGCGATAGACAACGCGGTAAATCAAATTAAAGTCGCGCACCCGGCCACCGGCGGAAAGCGATAAGATCGCCTTTTCATGGATGGCACTGACTACTTGCAGCGTTGCTTCGGCTGCTTCGGCGTCGTGAACGACTTTGGTTGTCGATGAAATATTGATTGCACGCTCCAGATCCATGCCAATCGTATGACCGTCGGGCGCAGAGACGTAGAGCGTTTTAAATGGCAAGCTTGAAATTTGTCCGCGTAACTTAAATCCGCAAGCCGCTAGTAAAGATAGCAGTATTAAAATAACAATCTTTTGTTTATTCAGCATCATAGGGCTTCATTATACAAACGGTAACGGGATAATTCCGGCAGTAAAATCACACTACAATATTTACTAACCGGTCTGGAACAACAATGATTTTTTTGATCGTTTGAGCAGCGATAAATTTCTGCACATGCTCGTTTGCCAATGCTGCATTTTCGATGGTTTCACGATCGGCATCTTTGGGAACGCTGATTTGCCCGCGCAATTTACCATTAACCTGCACAATGAGTGTTACTTCATCTTGTGTCATGGCGGCATGGTCCGCTTTAGGCCAAGGTTGTTCAAGCAATTCTGTACCAGGTTTAAGCTCGCGCCATAATTCATGGCAAATATGCGGAACGATGGGTGATAGCAATAGCACAATGTTCTCCAATGCTTCTTGCATCAAATTGCGGCTGGCTGCTTCGCTATTTTGGATTTTTGTCAGATTGTTCATGAGTTCCATGACCGCGGCAATTGCGGTATTGAAAGTATAACGCCTTTCCAGATCGTCGCTGACTTTAGCGATGGTGTGATGCAGTTGGCAACGAAAGGCTTTAAGATCCCCCGGTAATGCCGCATGCAATGCTGGTTCGATGTTGACAACACCATGTTGCAGATGCATATAAACCTGCTTCCATAATCGTTTGAGAAAACGGTATGCCCCATCGACGCCAGCATCCGCCCATTCCAGTGTTTGCGTCGGTGGACTGGCAAACATCATGAATAAACGCGCCGTATCGGCGCCATATTCATCGACCAGCTTTTGCGGATCGACGCCGTTATTTTTGGATTTCGACATGGTGCCGATACCACCGGATTCTACTGCTTGATTGTCAGCCAAATGAATCGCGCCGCAGCGCTTACCTTGTTCGTCATACTGAATCTGCACTTCGGACGGATTGTAATAGGCGATGCGGCCGCTGCCCGTTTTACGATAGAAAATTTCATTTAGTACCATGCCTTGCGTCAATAGATTGGTGAACGGTTCATCCAATTTTAGCAACCCGAGATCGCGCATGACTTTGCTCCAAAAGCGCGAATACAATAGGTGCAAAATAGCATGCTCAATGCCACCGATGTATTGATCAGCCGGTAGCCAATAATTGGCGCGTTCATCGGTCATGGAGCGGTTTTGATCCGGGCAGGCATAGCGCGCATAGTACCAGGACGAATCGACAAAAGTGTCCATGGTGTCGGTTTCCCGGCGCGCTGCTTTACCGCATTGGGGGCAGGTACATTCATAAAATGAAGGAGTTTTGGCGAGCGGATTGCCGAAGCCGTCCGGAACCAAATTCTGCGGCAACACTACCGGCAATTGCTCGTCCGGTACCGGTACCACACCGCAATTAGCACAATGAATCAGCGGTATGGGGCAACCCCAATAGCGTTGGCGCGAAATGCCCCAATCGCGCAGTCGGTATTGCACGCGCTTATTGCCGAGATTTTTCTGTTGCAGTTTGGTGGCAATTGCGTCGATTGCCTGATCGAAATCCAATCCCGAAAATTCATTAGAATCAAAAGTAATGCCATGCTCTACATAAGCTTGAGTCAAAGGTAGTACCAGATCATTGTCAGTTGGCTTAATGACAGCTTTAATAGGTAATGAATATTGCGTGGCAAATGCAAAATCACGTTCATCATGCGCAGGAACGGCCATCACCGCGCCTTCGCCATACCCCATTAACACGTAATTTGCGACCCATACCGGTAATTTTTCACCGTTGAGCGGGTGTATGACGAACAAGCCGGTATCCATACCTTTTTTCTCTTGCGTGGCAAGATCCGCTTCCTTGGCCGAGCCCAGTTTACATTCGTGAATAAAAGCTTGCAACGATGGATTGTTTTGGGCGGCATGCAGTGCCAATGGATGTTCTGCAGCCACAGCGACATAGGTTGCGCCCATCAGCGTATCCGCTCGTGTTGTGAAAACTTTGATGTCTTGGGGCGTACCGGATACAGAATCGGCAGGAAACGTGATGTCCACACCATAACTTTTGCCAATCCAATTGGCTTGCATGGTTTTGACCCGATCCGGCCAACCATCCAGCTTGTCCAGGCTGGTCAGAAGCTCATCGGCATATTGGGTTATTTTCATGTAATACATTGGAATTTCACGCTTTTCAACCGGCGCACCGGTACGCCAGCCGCAACCATCGATGACTTGTTCATTGGCGAGCACCGTCTGGTCGACCGGATCCCAATTAACCGTCCCGGTAGTCTGGTACACCAAGCCTTTTTCCAGCATGCGCAGGAATAGCCATTGATTCCAATGATAGTAACCGGGGTCGCAAGTGGCAATCTCTCGGCTCCAATCGATACTGAATCCCAGACTTTTTAATTGCTTGCGCATGTATGCGATATTGTCTTGGGTCCATTGAGCAGGGGACACGTTGTTTTGCATGGCGGCATTTTCTGCCGGTAATCCGAATGCATCCCAGCCCATCGGCTGTAATACGTTATATCCTTGCATGCGCCGGTATCGCGATAATACGTCGCCAATGGTGTAATTGCGCACGTGCCCCATATGTAATTTGCCGGATGGATATGGAAACATCGACAAGCAGTAATATTTCGGTTTATTAGGGATTTCAACGGCTTTGAATGCGGCAGTTTGTTCCCAGTATCGTTGCGCTTTTTTTTCGATTTCCTGAGGATGATATTTCTCTTGCATGGATTTTTATCGTTGACTTTAAATAACTTGATTATACCGTGAAGTGTTTATCAAATTGAGGCTATAGACGAGCTAGCGGGCGGTAGCTTGTTTGTTTCAGCGATAACTATTTGCCAGACAATACGCTACCCGTGTAAAGAAAAATGCTACGTTTGCAATATAACCGATCCAGATAATCGTCAACGCAGCTTTAGGAGTTATCCATGCAATATTTTTTTGATAAATTAATCGAGACGAAAGCCTATTTTTAATTTGACCTGGAAGTGTGCGATTTTTGAATCAACGATATGGCCACGTGTTTCCACGACCTCGAACCAATCAAGATTGTGCAGACTTGAACCGGCTTTTGCGATTGCCTGCTGAATGGCATCGTCGCTGCTTTTAGTGGATGAGCCGACGATTTCGATAACTTTATAAACATGATCGCCCATTTTGGAATTCCTCTTTATATGATGGAAAAAAGCGTTATATCATATTTTATGCTATTAACAATATTGAAAACAGTTAAATGTAATACGCTGATAAATTGCCGGTTATCCCGATAATGCAGAGCAATGTAACAAAATCTCATTCATTTCTATGGAGCTGTCTACCATGAAACACCGATTGATACTTATTTTAACGACACTACTCTTTCTTGCATCCTGTGCAACGACTCCAACTGGCAGAAATCAACTGGCTTTTATGCCCGACGCGGAATTGGATGCGATGGGATTGCAAGCTTTTTCTGATATGAAAAATGAAAAGAAGATCAGTCAAAATGCGCGTGAAAACCAGTTTGTAAATTGCATTGCAAATACTGTAACGCGCGAAGTAGGCGGTAGTTGGGAAGTGGTGGTTTTCGAAGATAAAACACTCAATGCATTTGCTTTACCTGGTAATAAAATCGGCGTGCATACAGGATTAGTCGATCTGGTGGATAACCAGGATCAACTGGCATCTGTCATTGGCCATGAAATCGGGCACGTGCTGGCTCGCCACAGCAATGAACGGATGTCGCAGAAACTCGGTGCACAGATGGGTGTGTCGCTGATTGCCGCAGTAGCGGCACCGCAGACAGCATTAGGACAAACTGCACTCGGTTTGCTTGGGGTAGGTGCGCAATATGGATTGATCATGCCTTTTAGTCGTTTGCATGAAAGTGAGGCAGATGCGATTGGTATTGAATTAATGGCAAAAGCCGGATTCAATCCGGCTGAAAGCATTACATTATGGCAAAAAATGGCGCAAGCCAGTCAAGGCGGGCAACCCCCTGAATTTCTTTCAACGCACCCCTCTCATGAAACGCGCATTGACGATTTGCGTAAGCACTTGGTAAAGGCTAACAACCTAATGTTACAAGCGCATAAAGCAGGAAAAAAACCAAATTGTAAGAAATAACTGACTATCGAATCGGTTCCGGTTCATCTGCCGGAAAATCTAATTCCACTTTTGCACCGTCCGGATCGTGACAGAACAACTGCCAGATTTCCAAGTCTTTCAGGCGGTGCAAATCGTATCGGATGTCATGTTTTTTTAAAATGTCGATTACACCTTGCAGATTTAATGCGCTAAAAGCCATATGATCAATTACACCCGCAGCATTCGCGGGCATTGGCCTGCCAGCCATAATGTGTAAAATAGCGTGATTTCCAACGTAAAGCCAGGCACCGGGAAAAGCAAATGGCGGACGATAGCCCTCTTTAAGTCCGAGAATATCAATATAAAAAGCTTTACTTTTTTCCAAATCGGAACTTATTACTGTGAAATGATTCATGCCAACAATGCCGGTCATTTTTTTCTCCTCATCGAATGTGATTCTTAGTATTAATTGAGATTCTAGTTAATTTGTTAGGATCAAAAGTCAATGCATTTACAACCTATCATATTGAATTTATATAAATTGATATTTAAAGAACCGATGCGATATCCCTATACCGGATCAGTATCGTATTAAGTTTATCAAAGATACTTGATGTTCTATCTTCAATGGTTTTTTCCTATCTATGGTGAGCAGGATTAGCTGTGCTGCCTCGCCACAGCTTTTTCGCAAAATATCGTATTTTATTATCCCTAATCGGCACAGCGTTATCCAAAAATTGGTTTAATATTTTTGCGTTTTGTTAAAGAAAAAGCTTTCCTTTGTCGTAAGAAAACTCTTACAGTTTGCGGGTTGATGAATAGCAGTAAATCGACCGAAGAGTAGTAAAGTAATTTTAAAGGTCATTGCAATTGCCAAATGTGCAGATAGTCACCTAGATAGTGAGTTTGCCAATCCGCACAACAAAAGTGATTTAAATAGCATTTAAGAGGAGCGCAAAATATGATACAGGAGCAAACAACCGATGAGGTTGTTGAGTCATCAAACTCCGCCATTAGCGAAATGGCAAATGAATTTCTGACCTTTCGCCTTGGAAATGAGGAATACGGAATAGAGATTCTGAAAGTACAAGAGATTCGCGGTTATGACGCCATCACCCAAATTGCTAATGCGCCGGATTTCATCAAAGGAGTTGTCAATTTGCGCGGAATCATCGTGCCGATCGTCGATATGCGGATTAAATTCAGACTAGGCAATGCGAGTTACGACCAATTCACAGTTGTAATTATTTTGAATGTGACGGGTCGTGTGATGGGGATCGTTGTAGATGGCGTATCGGATGTCATTACGTTGAGACAGGAACAGATGCGTCCCACACCTGGTTTGGGCTCGATCATTGATACGGAATATATTATGGGACTCGGAACTATAGATGAGCGCATGTTGATACTGATTGATATCGAAAAGCTAATGGGAAGTAGAGATATGGGCTTGGTTGATCAAAGTATCAATTAAATAACGGTTTGTTTTCTGGTGATAAAGCATATAGGAGAGTGTAATGTTTACGAATACGTCTATAAAGTTTCGTTTGATGTTTGTTATGAGCATCATGGTGGTTTTATTGGTGGGTGTCGGTGCGCTAGGTTTGTACGGTTCTAATCAATCCAATCAAAGTGTTAAAACAGTTTATGTGGATCGT
>CAADGS010000099.1 GCA_900696615.1 uncultured beta proteobacterium | reverse complement strand
TCGGTATCGTTACACGCTATAACAAAAATGGTTTCCGTCCTGTCCTAGGATGGCCGTAAAGGGACCGTTTCGCCACAACTCTTGCGCAAAGTCACCAGCACCTCCAAGATAATTCACCAACTATATGATTAAAAATATAAAACTCATTACAAGAACGCACCTCGTTGTATAGAAATATGAAGATAATCGCAAGATGCGCTGTAAAGTTAAGCCCTTGGCCTTAAAAAGCATCTTAGCAAATCTCCAGGCTATCACCTATTAAGGAAGGGTCGAAGGCCTGTTAAATTATAAATGATATAAAATTGTAATTTTTTGCGATTAGCCTTGTCCTATGTCTTGATTTTTCATAAGCATGTAAGATCTTAGTCGCTTTCATATCATGCTTATAATTTCATTCCTCTGATTTAATGAATTAAATCATGAAAGAATCTGCAGTTAAATTTTATGAGTGAGTACACACGAATGAATAAGTCAGAATTAAACAGTGAGAATTTAGAAAAAAGTATATTAGAAAATATTGTATTAGCATCCTTGAAAGAACAGCGCCGTGCCCGTCTTTGGGGAATCTTTTTTAAACTATTGTTCTTTGCATATATATTCTTGTTATTATTTGCTGGATTAGGATGGATAGATGATGGAAAAGTACGGTTATCCAATGAACATACTGCGCTCGTTGAGTTGCGCGGCGTCATTACTGCCGATGGTGTCAGCAGCGCTGATAAGGTCATTGCCAGCCTGCAATCCGCATTTAAAGACAAAAACACCAAGGGAGTCGTGTTACGAATCAATAGCCCGGGTGGAAGCCCTGTTCAGGCTGGTTATATTTACGACGAAATAAAAAGACTGCGGGCCAAGTTCCCAGAAAAGCCACTTTATGCGGTAGCCGGAGATGTGTGCGCTTCGGGCGGTTATTACGTAGCGGCTGCTGCGGACAAGATCTTTGTGGATAAAGCCAGCTTGGTTGGTTCGATCGGTGTTCTAATGGATGGTTTTGGTTTTGCGGGAACGCTTGAAAAATTAGGCGTAGAAAGAAGGTTGCTGACTGCAGGTGAGAATAAAGGATTCCTCGATCCTTTTACGCCTTTGGACCCAGTGCAGAAAAATCATGCAACCAACATGTTAAAAGAAATTCATGAACAATTCATTGATATGGTAAAACAAGGTAGAGGCGATCGACTAAAAGATGTTCCAGACATCTATAGCGGTATTGTGTGGACCGGGCAAAAAAGTATCGACCTGGGACTCGCCGATGCATTGGGCAGCGCGGAATATGTAGCACGTGAAATCATTGACGCTGAAACATTGGTTGATTTCACAGCCCGCGAAGGATTTACCGATTTGTTTGCTAAACGGTTTGGACAAATCCTGTTGAGCGCGCTATCCGGTAATGAATGGTCTTTAAAATGACGCGTTAATTCTTCCCGGGTTTTTCATACCATATTAATCAGAACGGATAAAGCTTATACTTACCTGGGAAATGAAATAATGGACTCCAAATTACTAAATTACGCTTAGACCTTACATGGGAATTGAGGTAAGGCCTCGATCGTCATGAGCGATTAATAATCTTCACTGATTGAGCCAAGTTGCATATCATTCTTGACCGATTTTATGCCCGGAATAGTCCGGGCAATTGCTATCGCTCTGTCCATATCGTCACGGGAACTAACATAACCACTCAATTCTACGATGCCCTTCATAGTTCTAACATTGATATCAAAACGTCTGAGTGACGGTTCATCAAGAATTGCTTCATAGACTTTTGTGGTAACTCTCACATCGCTGAATTTTTCTTCCATGCTGATTTGTTCAGGCGTCGATACGCAGCCTGCCAACAATGTCAGTTGTGTTATCAAGAAAAAAACGATAAATCGGCCAAGTCGTGTCATGATAAGTTTCTCCCCAACAATTAATGGAAAATACCCTTACCTCATCTAGATTTCTGGATTAACAGCCCTTGCTTGACTACCTTCAATACGTTATCCAATCTACATTCACGACTTTATTGAATTCTCCGGTAAGTATTGGCAAGAATCAGAATGCGGTATTTTGCAAGGACAGAGTAGCTCATGCATATGCAAGTGTACAAAGCATTCCATTCCTATGGTTAATATTACATGATTATCGTTAGCAGAAAAAATTTTTGTTCAACACAATATTGTATGTTTGACTACGGCTGATGGCTCTGCTGTGAAATTGCGGTTTATGGACGACAAGAGCCTCTCGAGCCAGTTTTTAACGCCGCAACGGAATTTCTTTCACCAACGCATACACTGCCGGGAAAATGATCAATGTCAGGATCGTTGCTGAAACCATTCCACCAACCATTGGGGCTGCGATGCGGCGCATCACCTCAGAACCGGTGCCGGTGCTCAGCATGACGGGCAATAAGCCAATCACGCTGCCTGCGATTGTCATCATCACCGGGCGGATGCGGTAGACGGCGCCTTGTACCACCGCCTCATAAAGATCCGCAATAGTGATACCCTTTCCAGTGGCCTCGCGCCGGCGCTTGATGGTCGTTAGCGACTGGTCGATAAATGTGAGCATGACCATGCCGGATTCAGCAGCGATACCGATCAGACCGATAAAGCCGACCGCTGCGGCAACGCTCAGGTGGTAATCGAGCCAATACATGAGCCAGATACCGCCTACCAGGGAAAATGGCACCGATAGCATCACGATCAGCGTTTCGGTGAAACGGCCAAAATTCAGATACACCAGCACAAACACCATGAAAATCGTAAGCGGTACCACTATTTTCAATTTCTCGGCGGCGCGTTGCATGTATTCGAATTGTCCGCTCCAGGTTGCATAATATCCCTGCGGAAACTGCACCTGCTCACGCACGGCTCGCTGAGCATCGGCGATATAGCTACCGATATCGCGATCGCGTACATCAACGAAAATGTAAGCCGATAGCAATGTATTTTCTGTACGGATACTCGGCGGCCCTTGTTCCAGTTTAATTTTAGCGAGTTGACCCAGCGGGATCATCGTCGCTCCCATCGTTGGCACCAGTACTTCGGTGGCAATCACTTGCGGATCACTGCGCAGCTCACGTGGATAACGTATGGTAACGCCGAAACGCTCACGGCCCTCCACCGTAGTCGTTACCATTTCTCCACCGAGCACCGCCGATATCACATCCAACAAGTCGCCAACAGCTAAGCCATAGCGGGTGAGTTCAATACGGTCGGGCTCGATATCGAGGTAATAACCGCCAGTAGCGCGTTCAGCATAAGCACTACTGGTTCCCGGCACTGTTTTCACAACCGTCTCGATTTGCTTGGCGAGCATTTCGATTTCAGCCAGATCCTTGCCAAAAACCTTGATGCCGACTGGTGTCCGTATGCCAGTAGCAAGCATGTCGATCCTGTTTTTGATCGGCATGGTCCAGGAATTACTGACTCCAGGCATCTGCAATGCCTGATCTATTTCGGCAATCAGCTTGTCGATCGTCATACCGGAACGCCATTCCTCTTCCGGCTTGAGATTGATGATGGTTTCCGCCATCTCCAGCGGCGCCGGGTCGGTTGCGGTACTGGCGCGGCCGGCCTTGCCGAGCACCGATGCCACTTCAGGAAAACTCTTGATGATTTTGTCCTGGGTTTGCAGAATTTCCGCAGCTTTGGTGACAGAAACCGCCGGCAATGAGATCGGCATGTAAAGCAGTGTGCCCTCGTTCAACGTGGGCATGAATTCGGTTCCCAGTTTCGATGCGGGATAAACGGTAATGCCTAGCATGCCAAGCGCTAACAGAATGATCGTTTTTTTCCACTGCATAACCCAAACAGCAACGGGTTGATAGCAGCGAATCATGAGCCGGCCCAGTGGATTATCCTCTTCACGCGGAATGCGGCCACGAATCAGCAGCACGATCAATGCCGGAACCAGAGTGATGGAAAGTAGCGCGGCACCCGCCATGGCAAAGGTTTTGGTGTAGGCGAGCGGCTGAAACATACGCCCTTCCTGGGCTTCGAGTGTGAATACTGGCAAAAACGATATGGTAATAATCAACAAACTGAAAAATAATGACGGACCGACTTCCTGGCAAGCCGCAACAATAGCGTCTATACGTGATTCCCCAGGTTTCAGGCGTGCCAGATGCTTGTGCGCATTTTCCACCGTGACAATAGCGGCATCGGTCATCTCGGCAATTGCCAATGCAATACCGGCAAGACTCATGATATTGGAATTGATGCCAAGCTGCGCCATGGCAATGAAAGCAATCAGCACGCCAATCGGCAGCATGATGATTGCCACCAGAGCACTGCGCACATGCATCAGAAAAACCGCACAAACCAGCGCCACGATAACGATTTGTTCAATAAACACTTCATTCAGCGTCTCGATAGCGCGATGGATCAGTTCGGAACGGTTGTACACAGGCTGAATCGTAATGCCATCCGGCAAACCTAATGAGATCTCATCAATTCTTGTTTCGATGTTATGAATGGCATCCAACGCATTCTGGCCGTGCCGTGCCACTGCAATGCCTGAAACCACTTCACCCTCACCATCGAGTTCAGCAATACCACGGCGCTCATCAGGAACCAGCTCGACGCGCGCAACATCACGCAATAACACCGGCATGCCAGCATGTGCCCTGACTACAAGTTTTTCCAGATCATCAATGCCGCGTAGATAGCCCCTGCCGCGCACTACGTATTCGCTTTCCGCCATTTCAATGACGCGTCCGCCGACATCGCGGTTGCTGGCGGCGATTACCTCGGAAACCGTCTTGAGCGGTATGCCATAGGCTTGCAGGCGCCGCGGATCCACCGTAACCTGATAAGTTTTGACAAATCCGCCGACACTGGCTATTTCCGAAATACCCTGCGCCGCGATGAGCTGATAACGCAAGTACCAATCCTGAATGGCACGTAATTCATCCAAAGTTCGATCTTTGGCGGCGACGACATATTGATAAATCCAGCCGACGCCGCTTGCATCTGGACCAAGTACCGGCCTGACATTCTCCGGCAGCCGATTCGCCGCAAAGCTTAAATACTCCAATACCCGTGAACGTGCCCAGTAAATGTCCGTGCCATCTTCGAAAATGACATACACAAACGATACACCAAAATTCGAAATGCCCCGCACCACCTTGGATTTCGGCACACTCATCATGGCGGTAGTAAGCGGAAAAGTGACTTGATCCTCTACCACTTGCGGAGCCTGTCCGGGATATTCCGTATAAATGATGACTTGTACATCGGAGAGATCGGGAATTGCGTCGACCGGCGTTTTCCAAAGCGCATAAACACCCCAGGCTACGACAAAAAATGTTGCCAGCAGCACCAGGAAAACATGCCGTACCGACCATGAAATGATGTACTTGATCATGTCAGTGCCCTCCATGACGACTGCTGGCTGCATTTGCGCCTGCTGGTTGGATATGCACAATCACGTACTCACCCGCCGCTTCTTCGATAATTTCGAAAATGATGTTCTGGCCGGGCTTCAATGATTGCAGCGATGCTGGCTCCTGTGCGCGGAAATCCATGATCATGGCGGGCCATTGCAAGCTGGAAATGGGGCCATGTGCGAGTGTGACGGTTGCATGTGCAAAATCGATGGCCTTAATGGTTCCCTCGCCACGATGCGTCGGACGGGAAGATTTTTGAGTCTGCGCGCTGGGTTCAGTGCTATGTCCATCAGCTAATGAATGCTGGGTATGTTGTCCAAAAGCGCCCAACGCGCTCTTAAAGTTGCTCTCCGCATCAATCAAGAAATTCGCTTTAACAACCACGGCTTCTCCGGCTTGTAATCCACCTAGCACTTCAACATAACCGTCGGCGCGCATACCCGGTTTAATTGTGCGCGGCTCAAAGCGGCCCGCGCCGAGATCAACCAGCACGACACGGCGAGTACCGGTATCCAAAATGGCAGAATCAGGCACAGTCAATGCTTTGCTTTTACTGGGAAGCGACGCAAATTCTACGTGTGCATACATAGCGGGCTTAAGTAAACCATCGGGATTGGGAAGCACAATACGCACGATGGCGGTACGCGTTTCCGGCGTCACGGTGGGATAAATGAAAGCCACCTCACCGTTGAGGATTTTATCGGGATAGGCATCGACTCTGATGGTAGCTTTCTGGCCCGGCTGGATCAGGCTAAGATCTTGTTCAAATACGCTGGCCAACACCCATACACTGGACAAATCGGCTATCTGATACAGCGTCTCGCCGGGCATGAAACGCTTTCCTTCGATGGAAGGCTTTTCCAGTACTACGCCTGTTGTTTTGGAACGGAAAGTGAAACTCTGGCTAACTTTTCCTTCGTGCTGCAGGCGCTGCAATTCAATCTCCGAGATGTCCCAGTTACGCAACCTCTGCAAGGCGCTTTCGGCCAGACGCTCCATGCTCGCGCTTGCCTCAAGGCCGCTGCCTGCGGCACCATGATGCATTTCTTCATGAGCCACCCCTCGTCTTGCAATCAAGTACTCGTGCTGCGTCGTGACCAGATCAGGACTGTAAACCTCCATCAAGGCTTCGCCTTTTTTAACGGATTGGCCAGTTGAGTTGACATACAGTTGCTGTATCCAACCTTCAAATTTGGGCGTCACGGAATATAACTGACGCTCATTGGCTTGGATTGTTGCCACCGCTCTGACAGTACGAATCAGCTCGCGAAACGCCGCGACTTCCGTTCTCACTCCCAGCTTCTGGATCTTTTCGGGACTGATTCTGACTACGGAATCATCCGCTGGCGGTTCTTCACCTGCATAAACCGGAAGATAATCCATCCCCATAGAATCCTTCTTCGGCACCGGGGAAGTATCCGGCAGCCCCATCGGGTTGCGGTAATAGAGAACTTTTTTTGTTGCGGGAGTTGATTCGTCCGAATCAACTTGCGTGATTGCCGCAGATTGCATACCCCACCAGTATCCTGCAGTAACAGCCACTGCAATCATAGCAACAGCAACAATTAATTTGACGATGGATTTCATAGGAAACTCCATAATTAAGGTAAAAATTAATGCGGAGCCTTACCGGTTAGCAGATCGATTTCCGCAAGCGCTTTGTTGTAATTGGCCGTGGCTGTCACCAAACTGATTTCGTAGTTAAACACTGTCATCTGGTCGTCAAGCAAAGTCAGAAAATCGATCCGGTTAACTCGATATGCAGCGAGCGCGGATTCAACCGTAAGCCTGGCCTGCGGTAGAATAGTCGTTTGATATAACCGCGCTGACTTAAGGTTTTGCTCAACAGTCGCCACTTGTTGACGCAATCTTGCCGAGATCTCATTTTGCTGCACTTGGTGCAGATTCAAAGCCTGCTCACGCAACGCCTGTGATTCCATGATACGCGGCTCGATTTTATTGCCTCGCCATACCGGCAGGTTAATCGCTACGGTCATACTCACCATGTCGTCGCGCCTGGTACCATCCAACATATTGTCACGTTGCCCATACGAAAAACGCACATCAAGATCCGGATAGTACGCGCGGCGTGCCAGATCAATGGATTTCTCATTACGTACTATGAGACTTTGCAGTGCCAGCAATTGCGGACGTTGCGCAAAAGCAGTTTCACGTAACGATTCCAGATTCAATAATTTTTCATGGATATGAGGCGGCACAGGTATCAATGCAGCCGCACTGGCTTGACGTCCCAGTGTGCGTATAAGCTCTGCTTCGATCACCGGCCGTTCGCGTGCCAGCCTGAGCAGTTCATCTTGCATTCTGGAGACCTGTGTTTGCGCTTTCAGTGCATCGGCCTGGCTTCCCTGACCTACTTTATAGTGTTCCTCGGCAAGATGAAGAAAACCTTCCAGAATCAACTTGTTTTTCTCGACCAGTTTGGTCATTTCAAGG
>CAADGS010000098.1 GCA_900696615.1 uncultured beta proteobacterium | reverse complement strand
TTGCTTTGCCAAACACCACATAACTGGAACTTAATTCGTATTCATTATTGGGGAATACTGATGAATAAAAATTTGTCCCGATAATCACATCATCATAGCCATCGCCGTTGACATCCCCGGCTCTGCTGATCGATGCACCCGAACCATCAAACTCGTTTTCCCCGTCCAGACGGAAACCATTGCTGCCATTGAGGCTGGACAAGTCAAAAACAGGCTTAGCCTTGACTGCAAAATCAACCTGGACATCGTTCTCAACCTGCAATTTCACACCATTGTGAATGTATGTGTGATAAAGCGTATCGCTGCTGCCGAAATCAAACCAGCCGGTATCGAGCACGGTGACATGAGCGCTGGAATCGCCCTGGACTTTGATGGTATTGGTGCTCTCGGATAAATCACGAAGCTTGTCCGCAGTCAATATAAGTTTATTATCCTTCTCTTCTCCCAAGTCAATGGTTTCAATGTCTTGTATGTTGCTCGATTGAGTCAGGTCGAGATTCAGTCCATTACCCAGAAGTTGCAGGCTATCCTCCCCTGCTCCACCCTCGAGTAACGCAAAGTTGAGATCGGGTACACCGACGATGTCATTTCCCGCTCCCGCAATGAATCGATCGGCTCCACCGCCTCCTAGCAGGGTATCGTCACCATCCCCGGCATCGAAATGCTCTGCTGCCAGTGTGCCTTGTAAGTGATCGTCCATCGAAGTGCCAAAAATTCCTGGCAAGCCTCCGCTAACTATATCAAGGCCGCCAAAGATGACGTAGCTGGAACCAGCAGATTCTTCGTCGTTCGGGCTGGCACGCCAAGCGCCGACCAGCAGATCATCAAATCCATCACCATTGACATCCCCAGCACCGCTGACTGATGCGCCTGAATAATCACCATTATTTTCTCCATCCAACTGGAAACCGCCCTTACTATCCAGATTGGCTAAATCGATATGCGCATCGAATCCTGACGCTTTCCCAAAAACCACATAGCTGGATCCACTCGGATCAGCATCCGGAGAACCCACAATCAAATCATCAAAACCATCACCGTTGACATCCCCGGCGCTACTGACTGATTCACCTCCTCCCACCATGCGAAAGCCATCGCTACCATCTAAGCTGGATAACTCGATAGCCTCACCAAACCCCGATGCTTTGCCAAACACCACATAGCTGAGGACACCCGGTGTGCCAATGATCACATCATCGAAACCATCGCCGTTGACATCTCCGGCGCTGCTGACTGAATGACCCGATTCGCCATACGCTTCCCCATCCAGACGAAAACCATTGTTGCCATCGAGACTGGATACATCCAGTGTGGCACTAAAACCTGCAGCCTTGCCAAACACCACATAACTGGAGCCATCTGCACCATAAGGATATTGGTACCTACCAAATTTAGCACCTACAATCACATCATCAAAACCATCGCCGTTGACATCACCGGCATTGTTGACTGAATAACCAAAAAAATCACGTTCTGCGCTATCCAGGCGAAAACCGTTATTGCCATTGAGGCTGGATAAATCCATCGTGGCAGCAAAACCGGAGGCCTGGCCAAATACCACATAGCTGGTCTCATCTAGAGTACCGACCAGCAAATCAGCAAACCCGTCACCGTTGACATCTCCGGCATTACTGACCGAGCGACCCGACAAATCATTCGCCGCTACTCCATCCAGACGAAAACCATTGCCGCCATCAAGGCTGGATAAATCCAGCGTGGCATCAAAGCCGGAAGCCTTGCCGAACACCACGTAACTAGCGCCGCCATCGCCACTGTGGCGAGGAGCACCGACAATCACATCATCGAAGCCGTCACCGTTAACATCCCCCGCATTACTGACTGAAAATCCACTCCTTTCATCAGATTGCACAACCCCATCCAAATGAAAGCCATTGCTGCCGTCGAGGCTGGATAGATTCAGTACAGGATCAAAACCAAAAGCCTTGCCAAACACCACATAACTGGAGCCATCTAAACCGCTGGTAAAAGGAGCACCGATAAGTAAGTCAGCAAAACCGTCACCATTCACATCCCCGGCATTACTGACTGATGTGCCTGAAGAATCACCATCCGACACGCCATCCAGCCGGAAACAATTACTGCCATCAAGATTGGATAAATTAAAAACCGGAGTACTCATGATTAACTCTCCTCTGAAATCATCTTTGAAATTCTACCGCAGTCAAAATGAAGAAAACTTTCCGCCACACAAAATCTATCATCAAATTCGTCCCAACCAGCAACACTGCATCATCATTCGTATAAGTGTGACAAAAACCGTGCGCACCGCCGCCAAAACCACGGCTGCCAAAAATGACATAACTGGAATTTGCAGCGCTAGCACCGATAAGCAAATCATCCACACCATCGTCGTTAAAATTCCCGGTACTACTGACCAATCTAGCTAGATTGCCATCAAATGTTACTCTCTGTGGACGAAACTCATTGCTGCCATTGAGGTCAGCTAGACTGAAAACTGTCCTGATCAGGGTCTCCAAAAAAGTTTCTTTAAGCGCTCATCATAGCTTTTTTTGCTATGAGGGAATTCTCTGCTTGACAATTTATCAATTTTAATTAATACAAATCAAATGTATGGCATGATCAACAAACTCTTGAGCGGCCTTCGTGGCGTTACACTGAAATTCCTGACGGGCTTTTATGCGGCGCAAATGCCAACCCATTTTCCACCTGCGATGAGACTTATTGCCCGATTCAAACACAACAACACACATTAAGTGGGATAAAATGCTAATCAAACATCTTGCCAACTTGCTCAATCAACTAATAAGGAGCCATCCATGCGTATCGTATTGATAATGATCATTGCTTTATTGACCACTCCCGTGTTGGCGTGCAACGGCACGCTGCTCGATCAGAATTTCCGCAAACTTGCCGCCGAAGAAACCGTCAATTTGTGCCAAGCCTACGCCGGCAAAGTTGTGCTGGTTGTGAATACCGCCAGCAAATGCGGCTATACGCCGCAATACGAAGGACTGGAACAATTGTTCGAAAAATACCAATCCCAAGGATTGGTAGTACTGGGTTTTCCATCCAATGACTTTCTGGGCCAGGAGCCCGGAACCGAAGCAGAAATTCAGGATTTCTGCCGGCTCACCTATGACGTAAAATTCCCTATGTTTGAGAAAACACTGGTAAAAAAAGAGCACGCACACCCTTTTTATGTTCGACTAGCCGAAGTGTCCGGCACTTATCCTCAGTGGAATTTCCACAAATACTTGATTGGCCGCGACGGCAAGTTCATCACCCATTTCACGCCGCATACCAAACCTTCTGATCCCATGATTATCACGGCGATCGAGCAAGCGCTGCATCGATAAACCGCATGAACCAACCACCGTCCCAATCCTCCGATAAGCTCGGTTCTTCCAAAAAGGAAAAACCGGAAGTGAGCATTGGGGCGATTTTAGGACTGTCCTTATTTTTGGGATTGATGGTAGGTGCCGCTGTCGACAAATCCCATATTCTCCCTGTAACTCTGATTTGCGCGATTATTTTCTATAGCAACCGGCACAAAATTTCTGCCCAAGATACATCGACTCACACGAAGCGTGTCACAACTCCCACGCCATATTATGCCTGGCCGAAATTGAACCGATTTCCGGTCACGATCTCTGCAGTCCCCTACCAACCAGCCATTCAGCAATTGGCGCAGGAAACAACCCCCGCCGACTCAGAAGAGACGAATGGCACCAACACACGTTTTTTCCAAGCATTGTTAGTACCGGTCAACGACAATCCCTATGATGACAATGTTATCCGCGTCGATATCGGCGATCGAACCGTTGGATATTTATCGTATGACCAAGCGCGCAGTTTTCGCCACAAGTTGGATAATCACCACATCCCCAATCAAATCACCACCTGCGCGGCGGCATTGATCGAAAATGATGAAACGCAGCCTGGCCAAACCGTGCATTATGGAATAAAGCTCGATATTGAGTTACCGGAATGACCGGTGGCTGAGCAACGATACTATGCTTCGCTGTTTTGTTTTTTTCCGTTTCCGGCCTATCCGATCCGGAATTCGCTCACCACGATGAGATTGAATCTGGGTGAGAGCACCCATAATTCGTTTTTCGCAGGATAAGGATGCTGGCAGCAGATCATCGCAATCCCGCAGCATCCCCACGGAAACAATAATTCTGCAGCTCTATTTACCGGAGTGCTAGCGCGTTTGCGTGGTTAGACCCTCAGTGATTTTTATGCGCTTCCAAATCGAAGATATAGTGATACAACATTTCGTATTCTTTTTTCGATTGACGGGTAAACAGCGGATCATTTCTAAGTTTCACCGCGTTCTCGATCGCATCCCATTCCTGATCGGTAAATACCTTATTCATCAACGGGTAAATATATTCATTTTCCTTGTGAATATGTTGTTTCTGCAACGCAATATAGCGACGGGTAGTTTCCAGCAACTGATACGCCGGCACGATGCAATCTTCTGCCGCCATATTGAATAACTCATAAATGGTGTGCGTAGCCTGGATGATTTCCCGATGTTCGGATTTGAGCTGCTCAATTAATGGGCATTCTTTGACATCTTTTTGCTCGAGCTTGCAAAAAATCACATCTTCCGCCGGATGGTGCCATTTATCCGGATAATCATGAACGTAATCCAGTGCACTCAATATCACGGTCAAATCGGCATTTTCATGACTGTCATACTCATAGCAGTCGATTTCATGACTCAGGCAATTCAGTAATCGTTGAAGATGATAATGATCGGTATGAAGCTGGCGTTGAACCGTATGCATAGTATCCTCCTATGACTCAGTGATAATTGATCGAACATAACAGAAACGATTGCACGATTTGTTGCGAATTATCAAACAATTCGATAATTCTTTGTAAATGGCTAAACAGCAATTATTCCAATTGAAACCGAACATCATCGCAACGGGCATTGCGCACAAAGGCACAAAAATTACAAACGATACAGGATGAATTTCCTGATATCTCAGGAGGTTCTGTTCGTCATTTCGAACACAGTAAGAAATATCCTTAACTCAACACCATAAATTTCTCACTGTATCCGAAACAACAGTAATTATCGGAATCCGCTACACAAAATCAATCGCCAAATTCGCCCCCACCAACAACACCGCATCGTCATTCGTATAGGTGTGATAAAAACCCTTCACGCCGCCATCAGCCCAGTCGTCATCCAGCATAGTCACACGATCGCCCGCATTGCCGTGGAGTTTGAGGGTATTAGAAGTATTGGATAGATCGAGCACGCTGTCCGCGGTCAAAGCCAGCGTATTATCCCCGCGGCCGTACAAGCAAATGGTTTCGATACCGTGGATTTTGTCACCCATGAGCGTCAGATCCAGATTCAAATCCTTCCCATCCAGATGCAAAATATCGTTGCCGATTCCGCCATCGATGGATGCAAAATTCAGATCGGGCACTTTGATCTGTTCAACCCCGGCGCCGCCATGAAACACATCCGCGCCGCCATGGCCGATCAGAATGTCATTACCCTCCCCGGCTTCAAAAATTTCTGCGATTGAGGTGCCGCGAAGGACATCGTCATCGGGTGTGCCGGGGATGACCGGCAGTCCTCCACCACTTCCTCCATGGCCGATATCACTGCTGCCGAAGAGGATATAGCTGGAGCCACCTTTCGCCCCATAAGGAACAGCTATGATCAGATCATCAATACCATCGCCATTCACATCTCCAGCGCCACTTACCGAACTACCAAAATCATAGCCCGTCACTTCGTCAGTGATGCTGAATCCTGCTATGCCATCATCCAAATAACCCAGGTTAGTGACGGCGTCAAATCCTGATGCCTTACCAAACATCACATAACTGCCTCCCTTAAAAGCGCCACCCAGTCCGCTCTCAGGCGCACCAATAATGATGTCATCAAAACCATCACCATTCACATCTCCAACATCACTTACCGCAGGATCCGAGCCTCTTGTAAACGGTACATCATCAACCCGAAATCCATTATTCCCATCCAAAAGGGATAAATCCACAGTCGCATCGAATCCTGAAGCTTTGCCGAACACCACGTACATCGAATCAGGATCGCTGCCGTAGGACTTATAAAAACCTTCTTGGATAAGCACATCATCAAAACCATCGCCATTCACGTCACCGGCATCACCGGTTAATTTTCCATAACTATTTGTTCTGGATAAGTCTTTCATACCAAAACCATTACTGCCGTCCAAACCTGATAAATCCAACGTGGCAGAAAAACCGGAAGCTTTGCCAAACACGATCCAATCGTCAACGATCATGTCAGCGAATCCATCGCCATTGACATCTCCCGCACTACTGACGGACTCGCCTAAATTACCGAAGGTATTTTCTCCATCAATGCGAAATCCATTACTGCCGTCCAAACTGGATAAGTCCAACTCCGCAGCAAATCCCGACGCCTTTCCAAATACGATGTAACTTGCACCTGAATCATAGCCGTTCGTATCGGCTCTATAAGCCCCGACAATGAGGTCATCGAATCCGTCGCCATTCACATCGCCGGCGCTACTGACAGAATTACCCAAATGATCACCATTTGATTCGCCTCTTAAAGTAAATCCGTTATTTCCATTGAGGCCGAATAGTTTGATTGAAGCATCGAAGCCGGAAGCTTTACCGAAGACGATATAACTGGCGCCTGAATCAAATCCATTCAGATCTTCTCCCTCCGCTCCGATAACCACATCATCGAATCCATCGCCATTCACATCTCCGGCGCTGCTGACTGAGTGACCCGAGTAACTATATTTTATTCCTGTCAACTGAAATCCATTGTCGCCGTCGAGGCTGGAAAGATTCAAGGGCGCATCGAATCCGGAAGCTTTGCCAAATACCACATAACTTGCACCCGACCTGTCGCCGTTCGGATCAGCCCAAGGCGCACCGACAATCACATCATCGAATCCATCGCCATTCACATCCCCGGCATTACTGACTTGCATGAGAAATCCACGATACTGTTCCTCTCCATTCAAACGAAAAATTTTACTATTTTCTATATCAGATAAGTCGAGCGGTTCTACTCTCGTAACATCCGCTTCAACCCGTAAGGTAAACTCACTGTAGGCATCGTTGCTGAAGGTATAAACATGAAAATCACCTTGGAGTCCTTCATCGACCCAATCTGGCGTTATTCCGGCAACACGATCTCCGGCATCTCCCAGAATAGTGAGTGTTCGGTTCATTTCACGAGGATTGTCTATGACGAACAGATTATTGCCATCTCCGGTTAAATCAACCGTTTCAATATCATCTGTTTTTTTATCAAAATCGGCTAATGCAAGCGTCATTTTATTACCCGTTAATTTCAGCGTATTATCACCCAGGCCGCCACCAGCAAAGTGGAAATTGGCATCAGGCACTTGAATGACATCATTGCCGTCACCCGCCTGAAAAATATCCTGGCCTCCACCACCGATCAGCACATCGTTGCCGCGACCGGCTTCAAAGCGATCATCAGCACTTGTTCCAGTCAGCACATCATCCCCATCGGTACCCGAAATGGCATTCATGCCCGTCAAGTGGTCGCTGCCAAAAATGACATAAGCCGCACCGGTATAGCCCCCACCGAAACTATAAAGATAAGTGTTGACCATCAGATCATCGAAACCATCGCCATTGACGTCCCCGGCACCGCTCACCGAAGAACCGGAGCGATCATGGGCGCCCGCGCCATCCAGCCGCACCCCCTCGCCCAATTCAAGATCCTCTATATTTATCGCAGCTTCGAATGCCGATGTTCTGCCAAACATCACATAACTAGACCCAGCACCTGCCCCATTTGAATCAGCAGAAGAAGCGCCGACAATTAGATCATCGACGCCATCCCCATTGACATCCCCGGCTGCGCTTACTGACACTCCAAAACCACCAGCGCCCTCAAGACGAAAACCGTTTACACCATTCAAACTGGACAAATCCAGGGTCGCATCAAAGCCCGATGTTTTGCCGAATACAACGTAACATTCACTGAAACTACTGCCATTTGAATCGATTCTGAGAGCAGCCACTATCACATCGTCGATACCATCGCCATCGATATCGCCAGCTTTGTTTACAGGTCCGAACCGGATGCTTGATTGATCATCTCCGGTTTTACCATCTAGCCTGAAACCATTACTGCCATCGAGATCCGATAGATCAAATGTTGCTGAAAAACCTGAGGCTTTACCAAACACAACGTAACTGGAACCGGAATCGACGCCATTTGCATCCGTTCCTGGCGCGATAATCGATACATCATCAAAACCATCTCCGTTGACATCGCCCGCCGATCTCACAGCACTTCCCAAAAAATCCAATGCCGCAAAACCATCCAAACTAAATCCATTATTGCCAACAAGATTTGCCAAATTGAGGCGCGCCTCAAATCCCGACGCTTTGCCGAAGATGACATAACTGGAGCCTGATTTATCGCCATTTGGATCAGCCCATGGCGCACCGACAATCACATCGTCGAAGCCATCGCCATTGACATCCCCGGCATGACTGACTCGACCCGCCAGATCCCCATCGGATGCACCATCCAGGACGAACCCATCCGTGCCGTTCAACTGCTCGCCATCTATCGATGCACTGAAGCCGGAAGCTTTGCCGAATACCACATAGCTGGCGCCTTCCGGTTGAGAATAATTCGCTCCGCCAAGAGGCGCGCCGACGATCAAATCTTCATAACCATCGCCATTGATATCGCCACCTCCGCTTATCGATGCGCCGGTCGATCCATCTCGATCTCCTTTGAAAAGAAATCCATTGCTGCCATCGAGTGTGCGAACATCAAACGTCGACTCAAAACCTGAAACCTTGCCAAACACGACATAGGCCGAACCATCGAAATCGTAATCTCTACCTGACCCAGGTGCACCGACAACCACATCGTCGAACCCGTCACCGTTCAGATCACCGGCATTGCTCACCCCAACTCCACTATATTCGTCTAAATTTTGTATGCGAAAACCATCGCTACCATCCAGACTCGCTAAATTGATCACTGGAATACTCATGAATAGATTACCTCTCCGCTGAGAAAATGCTTAACTTGTTCATGACGTAGAAAAGAAGGCATCAAGTACTTCGTTTTCACTTTTGAGCCACTTTCTGCATGCTACATCGAATTTCTATCGGTCACAATCCAATTATTTTTCTTTTAATACCATTGGCTTAAGCAAGATTAATCCAAACAGTTTATGAAGCGTTGTTTTAGTTTTACGCTCAACAAAAAAGCCTGCCAGGTTCAACTGGCAGGCTTTTTTGTTGAGATATTGTGATGTTTCAGGAAATAAATTATTTTTTCTTGGCGTCTTTCTCGCTTTCGAGCGCATTTCCTGCGCTATTGAGTTTTTCTTCGATTGCGGCAGCCGGAATCATGCCACCGACAATCGAACCATCTGCAAAAACCAAGGTGGGCGTACCGGACACTTTATTTTCGCGGCCCGATTTCAGCAATACCTCCAGCGGCGTTTCACAATCCTTACCGGCAGGCGCAATACCCCTCAGCATAAAATCATCCCAAGCCTTAATTTGATTTTCCGAACACCAGATTTTCTTGGATAACTCCATCGAACCGTTGAGCACCGGGTAAAGCAGCGTATAAATAGTCACATTGGTAATATTCAATAATTCCTTTTCCAATTGCTTGCAGTAAGGGCAGTTGGGGTCGGTAAAAACCGCCATGTGGCGTTTACCGTCGCCTTTAACGATTTTAATCGCCGATTGCAAGGGCAGGGAATCCAGCGGCACGCGGCGTGCCGCTTTGAGCTCTTGCACTCGTTCATGCGTCATGCTGGTGCGGGTTTTGGTATCGACCACATGGCCAAAGAAAAAATAATTTGCTTTATCGTCGGAATAAAAAACCTCATCGCCGACAACGACTTCATACAGTCCTAAATTGGGCAATTTTTTCAGACTATCGATTTTGTGACCTTCAAAATGATCCTGAACGGCTTTTCTGACAGCTTTTTCATCGGCTAAAACCGCTGTGGAAAAAAAACTGAATACCAATATTGAAAGTAATAACTTAAAGCGTTTAGTCATGACGACTCCAGTTTAAAAAAAACAGATTTAATTGAGAGCATGCTGCATCAATTGGTTCTTAATCAATGGCAAGCGATTGGTGATTTCAAGTCCTAAATTACGTAAACGCGCCAATGTTGGATTGGAATTGTTGAACAATCTCTGCAAGCCATCTGTTACCAATTCCAAAGCCAGAATATCTTCTTTACGCGCCAGCTCGTAATGCCGCAGCAACAGCCAATGACCACAATCCGTTTGCATACCACGCGCATTAAGAATTTTTGCCAGTTCGCGCGCATCGCGCAATCCCAAGTTAACGCCTTGGCCTGCTAACGGATGAATCCCGTGCGCGGCATCGCCAATTAGAACCAATCGCGGTTTTACTAACTGATTGACATGCACGAAATTGAGCGGAAAACCTACCGGCGGTGTAATCAGTTGCATCGCTCCCAATGCGCCAGAACTTGCTTCCTCCACTTGCCGGCATAATTCCTCAGCGGTCAAGCTGCGCAATGCATCGGCTTGCTCCTCATTGGCAGACCATACCATCGAAACCCGCTTATCCGGCAGCGGCAACAGCGCCAATACGCCATCGCGCCTAAACCATTGATAAGCGATATGACGATGCGCCAGTTCCACGCCAAAATTGGCAACCACACCCACTTGATGGTACGCATGACGCGATACCTCAATGTTAGCTTGGTTGCGTACCCAGGAATTAACACCGTCGGCACCGACTACCAACGAAGTTTTAAGCGATCTGCCATCTTCCAATTGCACTTCAGCATGTGATTCCTGCCAATCGATCGAAGCACATTTTGCAGGACAAATAACGTGCACGTTTTCATCGGCGGATTTCAATACTTCCCATATAGCTGCTTGCAACTGGCGATTTTCAGCAATAAAAGCCAATTCCGGCACACCCACTTCATACGCACTGAAGTTAATATGCGCACAATTATCGTCGCCAAATACGGCCATTTCATGGACTGGTGTGACACGCCCGCCCGCCAATAGCTGCCATGCTCCCAGTTTCTGCAGAAAAGCCGCACTGCCCGGACTTATCGCATAAACCCGGCTATCCCAGCTTTCATCGTGCGGCACGGGCGCAGATTCATGAGGCTCTATCAATGCCACTTTCAAGCCGCTATCTTTCAGCCCAGCAATTAAACTTGCACCGACAAGACCACCACCAATCACGACAATATCGAATTTCATACCGCCGATTATACAGCCGCTTTGTGACATGCGGGTAATTCAAACTGCATCATTACCACCCCCAAAATCCATCGATATAAGCTGAATCGGCTAATTTTACATATTTCGCTAAGCTAAATCGTTTTCCGGGCATGTCCGCCAAAGACCTACACAGCAAATCCAATCCCATGAAAATACGCATAAATCCTTGTCATGCCACATTTTTGAACTTGACAAGCCATCCTTGCCAAAGGCAAAATGCGCCTCTTGCAATCAAGCACATGGCGAATTAGCTCAGTGGTTAGAGCAGCGGAATCATAATCCGTTGGTCCGGGGTTCAAATCCCTGATTCGCCACCAATAAAGCAAAGGGTTAGATTAATATCTAACCTCTTTTTTCTTTCTGGCGTGACAAAATTGTGTCATCAAGGACAAGAAAATTTGAAACCAACTCGGCATGTTGCATGAGCTGCGGTATCGATAGATGCGCATATCTATTTACCATCTCTTCCGATTCCCAACCGCCGAGCTCCTGCAGAACATTCATAGGTGTACCTTGTTGAGCTAACCAGCTTGCCCAAGTATGGCGTAGGTCGTGCCATCTAAAGTTTTTTCTTTGCTCTGTTTTACCCTGGTCAAATTTCAACCGTCATGGGTGGTCAATTTTAAACGGGTATCAACACATCAGGTGATCTGCCACATAAATTCCGTGATAAGTGGTGGGCGAAGCGAGACCTGTTTGAATGAATCGTGTTCTGCACGAAATGCTATTTTTAAGCAACAAGCGACAAATGGAATGCCACAAATGAACATATGTTCATTTGTTCATATTATGTTACAATTTTGTTATGATTAATAATGCAGGGAGAAACAACATGAGCCGCTTATCTATCGATCTGACACCAGAACAGCATCAAAAGATTAAGGCTGTCGCTGCTTTACAAGGAAAATCAATTAAAGAATATGTACTCGCTCAAATTCTGCCTACATCTTCCGATGCAGACCTGGCCTTAAATGAACTGGAAACGCTTTTGGATGAACGTATTAAATCAGCAAAAGCTGGAAAAATCAGCCAGAAATCTGTAGAAGAAATCTTTCAAGAAGTATATAGCGAAAGTACCAAGTAATGTCCGGTTACGAACTTACTGCTCTTGCTGAAGAAGATTTGAGAGCAATTGCCCGTTATACAATTGGTACATGGGGAATTGAACAAGCAAAACATTACGAAGGTTTGTTGTTAAAGCGATTCCAAGAGATTGTTCAAGGCAATATCACACCACGAGTATTTCTAAAAAACAGGCCAGATTTATTGTTTACGCATTGTGAACATCATTATATTTTTTATTGGCAGCCAAAAGACAGAGAAAAACCAATTATTCTGGCAGTTTTGCATGAGAGGATGGATCTCATGCAAAGACTTAAAAATCGACTGGCGACATGAAGTATAACCAGGTTGTATTGAGTGAAACTGATGCAGTTTTTCTACAAAGACAGAATTAAACAAAGAGCTTCCAGTCAATCAATCGATCAATTTGGGTTAGAAAATTGCCTTTGCGGGGGCGGCGAGTAACATCAAAATCTGAAAAACTCATATAAATTGCCCCAACAACATGATTTGATATGTAATTATCCCATCTCGTCAACTAAATTTGTTTCTTACCATGCAAAATTCTCATATTATCTACACATCTCCGCAAAAGATGTTTTTGGTCCGCCGAGCGCATTTCTCGGTAGTTTTAAGTTGTCAGGCACAGGCTTTATTTTCGCAAACGGCTCACAATCGCTTGTTTCGGATTCGATTAATTGGGAAGTTAATACCATCGGATTTGGATCTACCTTTAATACACCATACGACGGCTTTGGCACGAATGGTGTCGAGCCTTGGGGTACCATCGCCAGTATCGCACCTAACGCACATTGGATTTGGACAGGACCAGGCGGAACGGTCGGTGAAGCTTATTTCACCACCATGATTTCGTCAATCCCGGAACCCCAAACTTACGCAATGTTTTTAGCAGGATTGGGTTTGCTCGGTTTCATTGCACGGCGCAGAATAAACAATTAAATCCCGGATCTATTCGGCCCAACTCAATCGCGCCGTATCAAGCAGCAATGGGTAATTCTGTCTACCCCTTCACACAAACCACCTGCCGCAAAGTATGGACAACTTCAACCAACGTGCGCTGCGCCTGCATTACGGCATCGATATCTTTATAAGCCATTGGAATTTCATCGATCACATCGGCGTCTTTGCGGCATTCAACATGGGCTGTGGCTGCGATCTGATCTTCAACGGTAAATCGGCGTTTGGCTTCGTTGCGGCTCATCACTCGGCCTGCGCCATGACTGCATGAGCAAAACGCTTCTTCATTGCCCAGGCCGCGCACGATGTAACTTTTGGCACCCATGGAACCGGGAATAATGCCCAGTTCACCCTTGCGCGCCGAAACCGCACCTTTGCGTGTCACGATGACTTCCATTCCGAAATGGGTTTCTTTTTGCACATAATTGTGGTGGCAATTGACGGCTTCGATCTCGGTCGAAAAAGGCTTGGCAATGACTTGCCGGGCAGCGGCTATGACATGCAGCATCATTACCGCACGATTGCGCCGCGCAAAATCCTGCGCCCAGCCCACTGCTTCGACGTAGTCGTCAAAATAACGGCTACCCTCCTCGAAATATGCGAGATCGCGATCGGGGAGGTTAGCAATATGATGGCGCATATCTTCTTGAGCCAATGCAATGAAATGCGTGCCAATCGCATTGCCCACGCCCCGAGAACCGGAATGCAGCATAAACCACACCCGGTCCACTTCATCCAAGCAAACTTCAATAAAATGATTGCCACTGCCCAGCGTGCCTAAATGAAGATAATTGTTGGTGTTGCGCAATCGTGGATATTTCTCGGTAATGCGTTCAAACCCCGGCAATAGGCTCGCCCACACCGCATCGACCGTTTCCGGCGGCGTACCCCAACTTCCTTTGTCCCGTTTACCGCGTTTAACAGTACGACCATGCGGGACTGCATGCTCGACCGCATTGCGCAAATCGAATAACCGGTCCGGCAAATCCTCCGCCTTCAACGAAGTCCGCACCGCCATCATGCCGCAACCGATATCCACCCCTACCGCAGCCGGAATAATGGCTCCACGCGTGGGAATCACACTACCGATGGTCGAACCCTTGCCCAAATGCACATCGGGCATTACTGCCAAATGCCTGTAAATAAATGGCATGCTAGCGGTATTGATCAATTGCTGGCGAGCGTCTTCCTCAACCGGCACACCGTTAGTCCACATTTTAATCGGCTTGCCGTTTTCGACTTCCAATACCTGATATTCCATTTTTAATCCTGCTGATAACAATTCGTTTCGTTTTAATCCTTCCCGTGATAATCTCTAAACAGGAATGATTATGTACGCCGCTTAAGCCTTCTCCGGTAAGTTAAGGTCTATTGCTCATAAATCAATCGATATGGATAAATTAGGACTTCCCATTGTTTTATTGGCGGCGTTATGGGGCGCTGTCAATACCACATTAAGTTTTTTTCAAATCATCAACGCCAGGCGTGACATGATGTTTGAGTTGATCGACAAATGCGGATATTGCCCGGAACAGACGCTCGGTCCGTTAGAAATCTACCTTACCAACCTATTGCCGCTTACCGTCGGAAACATCATCTTTCTGAGTCTGATCAGCTATGTCATTTTATCCATTCCACGCCACATGAGAATTGAAAATGACGACGAGGCAAAACGGCTTAAAACAGCATGCAATATCATCGCGATATTGCCTATTTTCGGTGCAGCCGCCTTTTTTGCGGGCGCCCTATTCGACCTGGTAATGCTTATTCGTGCTTTGATATGAAAAATAATTTCCTGCTAAGGCTTGCATTGTTATTGGCAGTTCTAAACTTTAGCGGTTGCGCCGTCCTGGACAAAAACGTTCCCAATTGGACGCAATTTCGCAATCCGGATAAAACGCATGAACTCCAGCTGGCCTTCCATAGCGCCGGCACAGGCGATCCCGTCATGCTGATTCATGGCTTTGGCGCAAGCAGTTATAGCTGGCGGCATATCATCGAACCGCTGGCGCAGAAAAACCGAGTCATCGCCATTGACTTGAAAGGCTTCGGCGACTCGCCCAAACCGCGTGACGACGCCTATTCCGTGTACGAACAGGCCCGCTTGATCAGAAATTTTATTCTTAAAAACGATTTGAAGAATCTTCACATCATTGGCCATTCCTATGGCGGCGGCGTAGCGTTGGCGGCATCGATCTATTTGGCGGAATCCAATCCAGGTCTGCAAAAAAGCCTGGTACTCATCGACAGCATTGCCTATCCCCAGGAACTTCCCGGTTTCGTCAAAATACTCGCCACCCCGGTACTGGGGCCGCTGGTAACTTACGCCTTGCCCAATACC
>CAADGS010000097.1 GCA_900696615.1 uncultured beta proteobacterium | reverse complement strand
TGGCCGCTTGATCAGCCGCAAATTTTTCTTTGTCGGGATCTTTGCCAGCGGCCAGCAGTTCAGCATCGATCAGATGATTCGTTCGCTTGCGATACCATTCCGATTCCAGAATGGTGTCATTAGGATCAAAAACAGATTGTTTCCATGAATCAAACTCGGTACGCGTTAAGGTGCCATCCGGCATTTCGGTTTTAATCAAACGTCCTAGTGCATCGTAGTACATGACCGGCGTCACGCCGCATTCGACCAATTCCTTCAGGTCTTCATATTGGTGCGTTACCGAAAAATACGGCTCGTACTGCTTGACAGCATTACCTTTGTTATTCAGTACCGTCCGGCCATTGCCAATCCAGCGCAATTGTTTGGGATTGAGTGCGGCAGTATCAATCACAGAAACGCTAAAACTGCCATCGGCATTGACCGTGACTTGTTTGGCCTTGCCCGGTTCGGCTTGGGCTTTTTTCATCACAACCTGCCCGAGACCATTGGAATATTCAAAACTCAGTTGAATGGGCGAATCATCATTCTTCTGGAAATGCTCTTCCCGCAAAATCGAAGCAACCACAGCAGGCTTTCCAGAACGTTGATAAGCATTCAAATCATAAACAAAGCGGGCAGTGGCGTGCTGCAACAGGCTTTTGCCGTGAGTCATCAGCATATCGGATGCTGTGGTCTGAAAAAAATCATCGATCAGATCATTTTCCGCATCCGATACAAACTCATTCAGGCCATTGAGATCATCCGCCTCGTTACCTTTACCCAATAAAGCGAGTGCTTTGACGAAACCAAGCTCATCAGTCATCACTTCAGACAGATTATGATTGACATCCAGCATTCTTCTGGGTGCCAAGGTGCGGAAATTAAACTGATCTACCTTCTGTTTATTGCCTAATGCATCTTCAGTTTCTTCAACGAATAAGAAGTAGTTACTGTAATGCTTGACCTTGGTTTTGGCACCGAAGGGATCGGTATAGGCAGTGGGAACATAAAAACGATTTTGTGCATCGACCGCGTTTTCTGCTGCATCGATATATTGCTGAGTGCCTGAACGAATCCACCAATTGCCGTCGCCACCGAACTGGGTAAATTTTCCCTCAAGCATTAACGCTGAATCTACTTTACCCGTATAAATGTCAGTCAACAGGTCCGGTGTATACGCCAATTGATAATTTTCAAACGGCAGCGCCAGCGATTCAAGCCGATGTAGCGATAACGGCGTGGTTAGGTTGTTGCCGCGATATAGCGTGCAGATATGTTCGATTAAGCGTTTTTGTGAAGTCCCCGATGCAGGATTTACATCAATTTGGTGATATTCCACATCATTGGTTGAGGTTAAGATGGCTTCGAAATCACTTACCGAATACAGTGACTTCGTTTTTGCCACACCTTTTAATTCATAGGTAGCAGTTTCCGAAGGAAGCCTCAACCGATAGGAATCGCCAGTAATAATATCGTTGGTAAATCGATTGTACGTATACGTGATGAGTGTTTGATTTTGTACTGCTTGCGTTTCAGGTGGCAAGGAAGTATCGGTTATCTTCCTGGGATAAACAACTGAGGCGGATTCGAGAATGTTACCGTATTCATCCAGTTTGATATTCAAAGTATGAGCGATCCGTGGATCTTCAGTATCACGTTCATAGCCGTAAGTGATGGCTTCACTTTCCTTAGCGATGAAAATGGCGTACTGGTTCTGCCCTTTGGGTTGTAATAGTTCAATGACACAATTGTGCGTTGCAACCGAATAAGGTATAAGTTCCTTTTTCTTCGCCGCTTCGGTATTGCCAAACTTGCTTGCGTCTTTGGCAAACACTTCAGAACGCAACCCCATACTTTTACAGGCACGTAGTGCTTCCCGCCATTCGTCAAAACTGAGATGATCAAGGATTGAAGCATCCAATCCTGGTGCCACAATCAACCGGGCATCTTTTAAGGGTATTTCAGGATTTGATACGGTTAATCCTTGCCGCCGCATTTCCTCATACCAGTAATCGTTGGCAAATTGGTTGAGTATTTTTTCTATGCTGATAAATGCCCCGGTATGAAACCAGGATTTCGTAACAACGGGTTCCTGATGCAGTGTTTTATCGACGATATTGGTCGCACCGCCTTTTACACAGTGGTCAAAATCTTCGCTATCGATTTGTTCCACCATGCCGAAACCTCTGAACTCCCGCTCGACATGATCATAATAACCATGATGATAAGCGTAGGAACTGACAAAGCGATAACCGGATAGTTTATCCCGAGTTTCTGTTTTGGAGATGCAATGCACCGGAAAATGCAGTTTGGAAATCCAAGGTTTGCCGGCAAGCTTGTCGGCAATATAAAATTTGGTAGAAGGCGTGTATTCCAGCGTGACTTCTTTACCCAGATTGTTTTTGTAAAAAACCATGATGTGTGGTTTCTTACTGTTCATCAGGTCAATGTACTTCATTGGTGCCGCAGCATCTTTAGCTAAACGAGAAGACCAGACTATACAAGCGACACCATTGCCTAATAGATCTGTTACAGTGATTTTCGCTAGATTATGAATATCCGGAAAACTATCTATTTCAAACGGCTTGTCACTGAATGCATTACCACTCATATTCATCCAGCAGCTAAACTGATTCCTGCCTAGATAAATGATATCTGTTGTGCCGGAGCCGTCGATATCCGCCAAGCGTAAATAGGCAGGATTGAAAGCATCTGGCGCATCGAATACCGGCGCATGATCCATTGCCACCTTCGACCCAAACCTTCCATAACCCAGATTCGGCCAGTAGCATACTTCACCATTCCGAATCCGGACGATGTCGGTCAACCCATCGCCTGACATATCCGCCAAAAAAATGGTTTGTTTACTATCCGCAAAAACGATGTGCGGACCGGCTTCTTCATCAATCGGCTTCTCAGTTCTAAATGTTGTTTCGTACCCCTTCCTACCTTTTGATTCATACCAAGTGAATACCTGATCTTCGGTAATTAAAATATCCGGCTTGCCATCGCCATTTAGATCAAGCATGCGAGTATTCGAATCGTTAAAATTGATGTTTGGGAGATTTTCAAAGGTTCGAAATATCTGCCATTCTTCCTCATCGCTTAACTCGAAATAACCCCTTGGCTCCTGATTAAGGTTAACCAGTTGTTTGCCGCCATCTGCATCCAAATCGACTAATTGCAGCTGTGAACCCAATCCGGAAAATGAGGGCTTAGGCGTTACCAATTTAGCTGGCTCAAACTTTCCATCGCGCAGATTGTGTTTATAAAACCATCCATTTGCTTGTTCAGTCAGTATGCCGGAGAGTCCCTCATTAAATAAATCTGTAAACTGATAGTCGGGCTCATCCAATCCTGCCGGAGCGTGAACTAAATCTTCCAGTGCGATGGATTTGACTTCGTTATTCCAATCATGCCGTTGATAGTTAAATTCCATCGGCGGAAGGCTTTTATGGGTATAACTGCCATCCGGTTCTTTGATATAACCGAAAGGTGTTACGGATTTCAGGAAAGTAAAATCTTGTTGCTGGGAGGTGTCGTATTCAAAATTCAGGGATTTTACTAGTGCTGAACCACCCGGTAATTCACTAAAAAAATGAAATAGTAATATGCGACTACAGAGACGGGTAGTTCTAATTTCAAAACCGGATTTATAGTCAGAGAAGGCATCTGGTCTAAACTGCCAGTCAGCTATCTTGGCATAGGGTGCATTGGCATCGTATTCGCCATAATCGAATAGAGTCTGAAACATGTAATCCGTCTCAGCCGGATAGGGGTCATTGAATTTCTTGTAAGGTGTTTTATTACCATAGAGCACCCTTTCCAAATAAAGATTGGTATAGGTAATACTGCCGTTCTTAATGCGATTGTTATGGTGTAACAGTTGATCATTGAATCCCTTATCATCTTCTTTCTTGTAGAGATAATGAGTACAGTTGCCTTTATCGTCGAAAACGAATTCCGGCAACCATTCATAAATTCTACTGCTATCCGCCGGGTCAACAATGACGGAATTGGCGCTCCAACCAAACAATGTAGTGATATTCTCTCTGGTAATCACACGCCATTTGATGATGCCGCTTGTTTTACTCTGCCATCTCTCAATCCGTGCAAATAAGCCTTCAATGCGAGGTCTATAGAATCGAATAACAAACTGACCGTCCGCTGAATCATTTTCTTTGATGATATAGCTCTGCTGCGCATCCTTGCTAAAGCTGCCATTCGAATCTTTTTTGAATTCCGGAACAAGATCTTCCGCTTCTGAGAAAAGAAAAATATCCGAATCTATATGATCGTAATACTGGGGAAGTTTTTTATCGGTCTTGCGCTTGATTGAAGATAAACCTAGCTCCCACCCGAGTCCGAAAACACCATTACCTCCTCCCGAGCTATAGGATAAATTGAGAGTGGGTGAGGTACCTCGAGCTGGTGATACAGGTAAAGGAATAGAAAAAGAGGCTGTGCCATTTACTGCATTAACAGAAAACTTTTCATCGATGCTTTTGATTGCACCTCCACCTTTGGGCAATGCAATTGAGGGAATTTCAATTGCATTGGATTTAGTTTTACCTCCATCCGTTTTCAGGATATCAGGAGATAATTTTTTCTTTTCCGGTTCAGTTTTCATAGAAATTAGCTGTTGAAATTGAGACTTAAGTTATCAAAAATTTCTCTGCTACTTTGCTACTGTTTCGATAGTAGCATGATACGGAATTAGATTTTGTTATTAAGTGATAAAAATCACACTTGCCACGTGGAATTAGTATCTATATCAATTTATCAATTGCACTAACTGTATGTGCTATCAAAAATGGAGTCCATTGGTTACGCAGCAAGTAGGTTTCCATAGTATCGCCGCATAAATTGTGCTGGCGGTAGGTAACCCAATCTTTCTTGCTTACGCGGTCGGTTATAGAAGTAAACTGGCTGCGAATCTATCGAGTGTTAACAGATAAAGCTTCAAACCATCTGTAACGATTCCAATATCAATTAAACCGGGGCTTTTTATCAATGGGTAAGGCTGCGCTGTTCCAGAAAGCATGTTTTGAAAATTTTCTGCAAATGTTTCACCGCAATGGTTGGGACAGTTGCTCAAATATCTTGACTAATTGCGTGCTCAGGGCAAATTTGGTTGAAAGTTGATAACGCATAAAACTGACTTAATCCAGATAAGTGCCAGGTATTTTATTGTTTCCCATAATAAAGCGATTTTCTAGCCAATCAGCTCATTTAGCGGCTCTGACCATCACTGTGTGTTAAATCGCATCGAACCAACATCATGCGTGCCGTTTCTATTACTGCCCATTGACCTGGCTTACCTCCCTTTTTTGGGCTATCGCCAGTAATATATGGTGCAGGGCGAAATGCCGCATGTTTTTCCCTAGGGTCTACTGGCTTTTCACATAGGTAACCAAGATATCCAGAAGCCAAGGAAGGCAACCAAACTCTTAAGATTTCTCTTCAGTTTGCATATCGTGTTGCCACTGCACGATACTGCTTAATCGTACAAAAGCATTTTCCACCAAATGTTGATATCTAGCTCCCCGCTTCGTTATCAGCTCCCGTATATACTCACTGTCATAGTTTTTATCCGCAACCGATCTCTTTCGCGTCAGGTGACTGGGTGATCAGTTGAAGTGCTGCAGAACAATCATTCACTTCTCTACTTGTAATCTCAAATTCAACGGGCAATTAACCTGCATTCGATACAGCATAACTTCTGTTACCCAACGCAAATTGAGCTTTTTATGAATAGCTTCTTGAAGCAGAATATTCACTAGTTTCGACCAGAACACATCCCTGATTATCAGTCAAATCATCGTAAACTCGTTTTATCGATTGTATAGGAGCTTCAAAATTACGAATTTTCCTCTATTTGTTAATAACTTATATCAAATTATCAACAATTCCTAGCACTTTTTATTCTCGGCACTCAAGAAACAATCATATTTTGTCGCGCGATCTAATATTTCCTTCAAAATAACGCAACTAACCGGAACCAGCAATAAAATCACTATTGATGAAAAAAAGATACCACAACTTAGGGTAATCGCCATCGGCATCAGCTTTTCGGCATCGGAGCTTTGTTCAGCAATTAGCGGCAATAATCCCATGACTGTAGTCAACGTGGTCAAAAATATGGCACGAAAACGTGCCTTTCCTGCCAGAATCGCCGCTCTAAAAATCTGCGGATTAGTTTGCAGAATCTCATTGATTTTTGACATTAATATCAAACTGTCATTGATGACAATCCCACCCACTGCAAATAACGAGACATAGGATTCTATCGACAGCGGAATGTTGAACAGTACATGGCCCGCTACCGCCCCGATGAAGCCGAAAGGAATCGCCAGCATGATAATTAGAGGCTGAATGTACGAGCGTAGCGGCACGGCTAATAGTGCATAAATGCCAAGCACTGCTAGCCCGCCGTATCCCCATAGCGTCAACATAGCCTGTTCCTGCTTTTGCCGCGATTGGCCTGACTCGATTCGCAATCCAGGAAATTCCTTTTCCAATGCCGGAATCACTTTCGCGCGCAAATCAGCCAAAATTACTTCGGCATTGGCTTCTCCTTTAAAGATTTCTGCGCTAATTAATTGAACCCGCTCACGATCCTGGCGCGTAATTTTCGCAAACCCGGGCATATATTCAGCCTCGGCCACCACTTCAAACAGTACCATGTTTCCGTTATCCAACCGGATTGGCATTCGATACAAATCATCCAAAGCATTCCGGCTGGATGAAGGAAAACGTAACATCACTCTCACTTCTTCGCGATCGTGAAAAAACCGTTGCACCTCCAACCCCCAGAAACCTTGCCGGACCTGTTTACCCAAGTCTAGTAACGTTACTCCATAACGTTCCGCTTCGGGTTTAAGTATCAACCGCAGTTCGGGTTTACCCGATGCCATCGTACCTGTCACGCTATGAACACCAACATAATTGGCTAATTGATTTTTCAAAATTTCACCAGCGGCGTTTTGCACAGCCGAATCCGCAGCGATTAATTTCAGTTCGATGGGTTTGGCGGAGTGCGCTGCAGGCATCCCCAGATCTCGGGGCCAAAAAGTTTGAACGGATAAGGCTGCTCCGGAAGGCGGTACTCCATAACGTTCTTGCCATTCCCGTTTGATATAATCGATACGGGAACGTACACGCTCATCGATCGCCAATTCAATGTCTACAAACCCGAAATTATCATCCAATACAGTAATAATATGCTGGAAGCTGTCGCGTAGTTTAGTGGATGCTGTCAAGCCAAGCTCCTGATTTAATTCTTCCCTGATTTCATTGGCAATACGCTCTAACCGCGCCATGTGATCACTTACTTCGACAAACGGCGTACCCGCAGGAAATTGAATATTTGCTAACAAGTAATAGTCGTTCACAGGCGCTTCCATTACGCTATCAATACGGCCTGAAAAAACCAGCGCACCGGTAATAAATAAAGTAATAAAAGAAACTGATAGCGTTATATAGCGCAATCGCAATAACGATGTCAGAACAGGAACGTATATATGGCTCACAAACCAGCTTAACCCTTCATCAACTTTCTGCTGAATCATATTCACGGTGCGCGACCAGACATTAGGGCTGATGATGAAGGTAAATTCATTCGCAAGATGCGCAGGTAAGATCAAAAGCGCTTCGATCAGAGAAAATATCAGCGCTAAAATGATCACCACGGAAATGTTATACATCAGATAACCGCTTAAGCCCGGCAAAAAGAGTCCTGGAATAAAGGCAATCATCGTAGACAACACCATTAAAACTACCAACGGTGCAACTTCGAGCGTTCCATGGATTGCGCCATTTAAGCCAGGTTTTCCTCGTTGTTGATGCGTATAAATATTTTCACCCACGATAATGGCATCATCCGCCAACACACCCAGAATCAGTATCAATGCAGCAATTGAGTAGGTATTAAGAGAAATGCCTAACAGCGGCATTACCCAAAGCGCACCCAGTAACGAAATGAGAATTCCACTACTTACCCATACCGCCAAATAAAATCGCATGGTAAACATTAATACCAGAAATACCAGAATGAAACCCGAGATCGCATTTTCCTGCAGCATGGACATATTGTGGTCATAATATTTTGACCAATCGTCCCAGGTTGTAATACCGATTCCACTTGGCAATTCAGGCTCGAATTCTGCAATGACTTGATTAACCGCCTGGACTGTCTTGGCAATCTGATCTTTGGTCATTACAAACAAGTGTATCGCCGGCTTGCCGTCGATTCGTGCCAGCACATCTTTGTCGCCGGTTATTTCACGTATTTGCGCAATTTCTCCCAATAACAAGTGCCTGCCTTGTTGATCGGAACGCAACTTGACTGCTGCAAAATCGGCTATGCTCATAGCCTGATTATTGCTTCTTAACAATAGCTTGCTATGTGTTGCTTTAATCTCCCCTGCGGGTAAGTTATTTGAAGCTCCGCGAATGGCTTGCGCCACTTCGTCAAAAGTCAGCGCATAACGGCGCAAATCCACTTCATCGATTTCAATAGAAATTTCATAGGGTAACTGCGGCCAAGGGTTTAAAATACCGATATCGGGATGTTTGCTCAGCAATGCTTGGAGTTGATCGCGATGCCGCATCAAATTACGCATACCCACTTCACCGTGCACCATGATGGTTACCGCGATGGTATCAGTCTTGAACTCTACCATTCTTTGCCGCTCGATTTCCTTTGGAAATGTCGTGATGCGATTCATTCTCGCTTGAATGGAAGCTTGAAACTGTAACGTATTGATGGCTGGATCGAACTCGACGATCACTTCGCAGTTACCTTGCCTGGCAATAGAATTGATATGCCGAATACCTTCCAGATCGTGAATGGCTTCTTCAATCGGAATACACACCGCTTTCTCAACTTCGGACGGCCCAGCGCCAGGGTAATCCACTTCGATTTGCAATTGATGCTGTGGCATGGGGGGAATATTGTAGCGTTTGGCGATATTCAGGCCCAGCAATCCGCCCGCAACGATCAGCAGCATGAGAAAATTGGCTGCGATGGGATTTTTGGCAAACCAGGCAACCAGTTTCATGGCATGTGTTCGGCGGCCATGACTTCCATGCCTTCAACGGGATGATGAAGCCCCGATATCAGCACCCGCTCGCCTTGTTCCAGTCCGGCTTGAATAACGATCCGTTCCCGTTCGCGTCTGAGTATCGTTACACTACGAAATCGTATCCGGTTCGCCGTGTCGATGACAACCACTTGATTGTCTTGATACATTGCACTCACTGGAATCACTGTCACATTCTCAAACCAGCGGCCTTCAATGACCGCTTCCACGAATATGCCTATGGGTAAACTGACGCCGACCGGTTCTTGTCTGGCTGATAATGCCTTGTTTATTTCCAATCCGAAAGGATCGGCTACTTGTGCAATCACGACTACCATCCCGGTATCCGCGTCAACGACGCCTTCGCTACGTACCAGCTTGCCAGACCAGATGCGGTTTTGCCCTCGATAAGGAGCCGTTAATGTAACCGGTGTGTGCTGAGCGGATTGTTTCTCATGAGGCAAATCGGGAACAGCTATCAAAGCTAGGTCGTGCGTGCTCACGGGTAAGCGCACTTCGGCCATGTCGCTGCTATAAATTCTTCCAAGTATGGTGCCATCATCAATGTATTGGCCCATTCCAACTGCTTTGCTGCGCACCCGGCCGTTGAATGGCGCGCGTATGTCCGTGCGTTGCCGCAACAGCCGGGCGTTTTTCAATTCTTCTTGTTCAGCGGCAAGCTTTGCTTTCTTTTCTCTAAGTTGCGGTATTCTTAAACTGAGCGGATTCGGATCGCCTTGTCCCAGTTGCTGCCACTCATCGCGCGCTTGCTCGGCTTCGGCTTCTTCTCGGGTCAATTGGTATTGCGCTTCCATCACTCTGGCTTGTGCCTGAGCTACCCGCAAGTCATATTCCGCCGGATCGATGGAAACGAGTAAGTCGCCTTTTTTGAAATAGCCGCCACTAACGAATGCTGGCGAGATTTTGATAATATTTCCCGAAACGCCGGTCACCAGGTCAATTTCAGTTTGCGCCATGACGCGCCCTTGCGAACGGACATCCAAACGCAATCTCTCGGGTTGTGTTGTGATAAATCGTACCAGCGGCGGTTTGGCTACTTCGTCGTGCTGATCGGTTTGCGGCGGCGAGTGCATGATAAAAAACGCCAGCACGCTTCCAATGATGGCGATCAACCCTGCCACGGTGAGTTGGTGGCGTATGCGCATCATTCGCTGGCGACGGGATCGCGGCGGTTAATCACGATAGCGGCCCTTTACACATGACCACCCAACGCCAGGTAAAGGTTGATACGGTTGCTCAATAACTGCCGGGTAACCGACAAGTGCGCGCTTTGCGCATCGAGCGTGCTGCGGTAACTGTCCAGCAATGTAAGGATTTGAATCAAGCCATTACGGTAAGAATATACTGCCAATTTCTGGCTCGATTCGGTTTGTTCAACCGCTTTCCTCAGTGCTGTTTCTTGCTCGCGCAACCATTCTTCCGCTGCCAGCGCTTGTTCAACTTCGCGAAAAGCGTTGAGCGCCGTATTTTTATACATATTCAACGCTTCTTCGGCGCGTGCTTGATTGCGGAAAATTTCCCCTTCAATGCGACCGGCCGTAAACAATGGCTGCATCAATCCGGCGAATACGTTCCATGCTGCCGAGCGGGGATCAACCAAGTCGGTCAAATCGGCGCTTCGGGTGCCTCCAGCCGCTGTCAGCGTGATGCGCGGCAAACGCAATTTTTTAGCGCTGGTGGTACGAAAATCCCATGCTTGCAGGCGATTAAACGCAGCAATCAAGTCCGGCCGGCGCTCCAATAACTCAGCCGGCAAGCCGGCAGCTATGATTCCCGGTAGCGCTGGTAACGTAGCGATTTCAAATTCACCACCTTGCGGATAGCGTCCCAGTAAAATTTCCAAACGCCGCGCGGTACTTTGAATGCGATTGTGTACTTGCTTCAACTCTGCTTGCGCATTAGCCAAATCGGTCAATGCCAGTCGCAAATCCAATCCCCGCACCAGGCCGCGCTGAAACCGCCCGCGTACCAGATTGGCCACAGTGGTGCGATCCTTGATCGATTGCTCGACCACGCCCGCTAACAGTTTGGCTTCCACCCATTCAAAATAGCTTTGCGCTACCCGCGCTGCCAAGGATAACCGTGCACCGTAATAATCGGCTTGCGTGGCATCGGCTTCCCATATCGCCGCTTGTTGGAAATCGCGTATCCGGCCCCATAAATCGATCTCCCAACTCACACCGAATAGCGCTTCAAATACGCCAAATCGCGATGAGCCAAAGCCTGCCTCGCGAATTTGCACTTGTTGATGATCCGCACTAAAAAATAGTTGCGGCCAGCGCCCCGATCCGTCAATACGCGCCTGCGCAACCGCAGCATCCACCCTTGCCGCAGCCGCCTTTAATTCATAATTGTTGGCCAAGGCCGCTTCAACCAAAGCCCGCAAGCGCCAGTCACCGAATTCCTCCACCCACTGCTGCGGTATCGGTTGCAATGATGACTGAGTTTCACCCCAATGACCCGGAACCGCCGCACCTACCTCTTGCACGTCGCGCTGCGGTGGCGTCATGCAACCGGCTAACACGAACAGCAAAACACATGCCCCATAAAACCTTATTAGTCGAATCATTGCTGGATGTTAGCGTGAATAAAGTTGCTGCATAAACTATCCGGTTCATAGGAAGATGAACGATAAAATGTTTTAGAAAGCATATCAGCTATGTCTTGTCTCACCCGGGTGGCTTCATCAACGATATTGCCCAACCGTGCAAAATCGTGAATCATACCTGGAAAAATCTTGGTGCGCGTGCTGACTCCGGCAGCGCTGAGTTTTTCTGCGTAGGCTATGCCTTCATCTAACAAGGGGTCATATTCTGCCAAAACTAAAAATGCGGGAGCAAGATTGTTCAAGTTATCGGCCTGTAAGGGTGCAAAACGCCAGTCTGTCCGGTCGGCTTTGCCACGTAAATAATTCATAAACATCCACTGAAGCGTTTTTTCCTCTAGTAAATAGCCTTGTGCGAGACGTTCATGAGAATTTGTATTTTGCCAAGCACTGGTACATGGATAAAGCAAAATCTGGCAGATCGGCTGCAGCCATTGTTCATCTCGCGCGGCTATCGTCAAACCGGTCGCTAATGTCGCACCGGCACTATCGCCGCCCACTGCCAGCCTGGATATGTCCAATGCAAGTTCAGATCCGTTTGAAAGTAACCAATGATAAGCATCTTGCGCATCGTTCACCGCGGTAGGAAAGCGGAATTCCGGCGCCAACCGGTATGCTACGTGCAACACGCAACAAGGTGTCAAGACTGCTAATGTGCGACACAATGAATCGTGAGAATCAAGACCGCCTAAGCAATACCCACCTCCATGAAAATACAGTAATACCGGCCATGGTCCCATTAAGATCGCTGCATCAAATGGATTATATAGCCGTGCATGAATTGACTGCCCGTCGCGGCATGGAATGGTAATCTCCGTGACGTTGGCAACCAAGGGTCCCGGGGTATCCAGTATCTCCGTGGATGCGTCATACTCCCGCCGGGCCTGTTCAGGGGATAATTGATGCATAGGCGCCCGCCCCCCATTTGTAATATTATTTTCGGCCAACTCCAAAAAAGCGGCCAGATCCGGATTCAGTGACATCCGTTACCCTCCGTAGTCCAATGTCCGCTTGCTAAAATCTAAAAGTCAAGGTACCGATCACGGTACGCTCCGTTCCTAAATAGTGCCTGCCAAAAAGTGTCGAGGCAATGTATCGGTTATCGAAAATATTACTGGCATTGACTGTAAACAGCATCGGCCCCCGTTCATAGCGCAGCGTAGCATCAAACAATGTAAATGAAGGCGTCGTGCTGGTATTGTCTTCCTCATTAAATACTTTTCCGACATAACGAACGCCACCGCCCAGCCCAAACCCTCTTAACCATTCATACCCCAGTGCGCCGAATGAATAATCCAACCAGCCAGAGGCCATAGTTGTTGGCACTTGCACAGGTCTTTTCCCTTTGAAGTCGGTTTCTTTGACATTTTCCACATCGTGATAGGTAAAAGAACCGATCGCATTCAATCCGCGCAGTATCTCTGTTCTTGCCTCCAACTCAACGCCACGCGACCTTACCTCGCCAATCTGCATAAAACGTATCCCCAATTCGTCAGAAGGATCCCGCGATAACACATTTGTTTTAGTCAAATCGAAAAACGCTGCGGTATATAGTGCTCTGCTACCGGGCGGTTGATACTTGATACCGGCTTCAAATTGCTCGCCGCGGGTCGGATCGAAAGGCTTGCCTTCGCTGCTGAAGCCTGCTTGCGGCAGAAAGGACTGTGAATAACTGAAGTATGGCGCGATACCATTTGAAAACAAATACGTCAAACCTGCCCGTCCGGTAAATGCGCTATCGTTATTCTTGGTTGATACCACATTCAAGAGATCGTTATCTTTGGCATGAATTCTGTCAAAACGCCCGCTTAAAGTCAGAATCCAATTATCATTAAAACGTAACTGATCTTGCAGATAGAACCCCAATTGATCGATTCGCTGTCTTGCATCCTGTCCAAGCACATCCGGCCTGGGTATGGGCACACCGTACACGGGACTCAGAATATCGATACTGGGCGGAATAAAGCCATTGGCATAGCCTTGAAAGTACTTTAGTGAAAGATTAGTCTGATTCCAATCCGCACCCAGCAGAACAGTGTGATTCACAGGCCCGGTATCGAATTTAGCTTGTAAATGCGTATCCAACACGATTTGGTTTAGTCGCTCATTTGTAGCATAAGCATCTCGATCTACTAATGAAGGCTGATCGGGAGTGTTATACCCCAGAGAGAATAAATCCTGAAAACGTCCTCTTTGCTGCGCATAACGGAAATTTTGCCTGATCGTGAAAATATCGTTGAAATGATGCTCGATCTGGTAACTGAATGATGCTTGATTGGCGGCATATCGTGCAAACTTCGGGTCGCTTTGCAATACATTGGTAAAGCCGCCATCAGGTGCCGAAATATAAAAAGGTGATGAGCCGCTGCGATTATTCAGAATATCTCCCATCAGCGTAATGGTGGTATCGACCGTTGGACGCCAGGTTATCGACGGGGCAATATAAAATCGTTCATTATGCGCCCGTTCTCCGCCGGTGTTGGGATATCTGACCTGGGTATCGGTATCGAGCGCGGTGGTTACCAACCGGAACATGATCGTCCCATCTTTACTCACTGCGCCCACATCGGCGGCAATTCTCTTACGGTCAAAATTTCCATACTGAAACTCAATTTCGCGGATTGGCACGGCACTTGGGCGTTTGGTTATGCGATTAACAATACCGCCTGCATCGCCACGACCAAACATCACGGATGAAGGTCCGCGCAGCACGTCAACGCGTTCCAATCCGTACGTTTCAGTTATGAACTGGCTGAAAAAACCAAATGCCGAATTACTCAGCCCATCCCGGAAGTTTGCAGTATTGAGACCATTGAAGCCACGGAGTAGTAGATATTCAAAACCCCGACCATCAAATCCGAATTGGTCAACCGTTACGCCCGGTACATATCGGAGCGCTTCGGTAAAATTTTGCACGCTGCGCATATCCATTTCATGGCGAGTTACGACCGATACGGACTGTGGCGTTTCTAAAATAGGTGTATCCGTTTTGGTTGACGTATTACTGCGCTTAGCCACATAACCGGCGATATTTTCGTCGGCTTTTCCTTCAACCGTGACGGTAGGAAAAGTCGGTGGATTGTTTTTGTCCGATTCTGTCTTAGATGTTTCAGTAGCAGGTTGTGAAGACTGCTTTTTTGATTCAGACGTCTGATTTGGGGATTGCTGCGACTGCGCATAGCTATCAGACGATAACGAATAAATAGAAAACTGAAAAATAATTAACGCCAAAGCGTTTTTCAAGCTAATTTTGAATTGATTGCAAAACATTGTTAAATACTCTTTATTATTATGATGTTATACAATATGCATCGACTGCTAAGCCATTGCGGTGGTTACCGTACGCTTTGAGGATGCGCTTTTAGAAATATTGAACGCACTAATCAATGCGTGCGCGATTTCGTTGGTGCGCACTGCGGTTACCGACAATAAGGTGTCGCTCAAACCATGACTGGCTTCACAGGCACCTTGAAGGAAAATCGCCGGTTTGAATTGCGGTTGGCTGTTAATTCGATATTGACGGTTGACTGTAAAGTCATTGAAATAAGGCAGAAGTGGCGTCAACAACGATTTGAAATGGTCCCGGTGATAACCCGTTGCAAGTATCACCGCATCATAAGTCGTCTTTTTCTCATGATCGTTGTTCAAATCATGTAAGGTAAATTCGATACCTTCCGGCCGGCCGATGGCTTTTCTAACGGTATGCCGGCGTAAAAAGCGATGCCGCTCCGTACCGGTGACTTTTTGCTGATACAACACATTAAATATTTGCTCGATCAGAACCAGATCCGGAGCCGCATAATTGGTATGCCAAAATTCCCCAAGAATTCTCCCCCGCTCATGTTCTGGCGTATTGAATACGTAATCCGTGAAATCCGTATTAAAAATTTCATTGACAAAGGGACTGTCGTCCGAAGGTTTGATTGACCTGGCTCGCATGATCAGATCCACTTGCGCTGTATCGGAGCGTTGATGCAAGTCCATGAAGATCTCCGCAGCGCTCTGCCCTGCCCCTACCACCGCTATTTTTTTGGCATGGACATGTTGCTTGATTTCTTTCAAATAATGATGGGAATGAAATATTCGTTTGTCTCCTTTTAATCCCATAAAGCTATCCGGTATTCTGGGCTGCCCGCCTATGCTGATTACCAAGCTTCTTGTTAATCGTTCACGAATGGTTTGCATATGATCGCGCGAACGAATTCTTAACAACGAAACTTCATCACCCTGTTTCTCCGGGAGTATTTCGATAACCTCTTCACCGTAGGCACAGCTATGATCAAAATGCGACGCGGCCCAAGCCAAATAGTCATTGAATTCATGACGGCTTGGGAAAAATGTCTTGAGATTTATGAAATCTTGTAAACGGTTTTTTTGATGCAAGTAGTTGGTGAAAGTAAAATGGCTGCATGGGTTTCGCATGGTGGCTAAATCTTTGAGGAAGGAAACCTGCATATGCGCGTTATCCAACATCATGTTGGCGTGCCAAGCAAACGTGGGTTGCTTTTCAATAAAAAACGCATCGATGTGATGGCCTGTAAGTTTCTTTTCTTCCAACGTAATGGCAAGTGCAATATTGGATGGACCAAAACCAATACCAATCAAATCATAAATTTTCATGACAAATTCCTTGGGATAAAGAAAATGAAGAAGAAGCCCCATTGGGGTTTGTGCGGGGTACCCATAACCGTTCGGAAAAAAAGCGTTCTCGTAACAACATGCCAAGCGCTGCACGTTTGTGCGGAAAATCAAATTCTTTTAGGGTTGCATATCCGCACTGGGTAAGACTGCGGAGCATTTTGAAATTGTCGGAACGCGGTTCAATGACGATACGTCGCGTTCGAATATCATCGAGAAATAGATAATGCGAGATTGATGGCATCCATGCCGTTACATAGGGTTTTCCGCGCAAGTGCGCTTCACCGATCAAGACATGCCAGCCGCGATCGAAATCATCGACATCGTAAAAAGGAGCAATGCGATTTTCCTTAGCCCAATAAATTTCAAAATAACCGAATGGCTCTTCGTCTAGACTGCCAATCAGGCTGGTTGTATGGGAATCAGCAGCTATACTCTCAAGATAGGCGCGATGCTTGGCGACATCCCCCGTTTCCTGCCAGAACTGCGCAACGACCGGATCATTCATCCATCGATGAAAGCATTCGAGGTCGCCAACTATTTCAATCGTGCGGAAAATTAAAGTCTGGTTCAGCCAAGGAATGTATCGCCGGTAAACAATGCCTTCGGGTTTTGGCGGCCGCATTGGATGACGGCGTTCACCCGTAAAAACATAATGAATTGGAAAACCCCGTTCTATCGCTGACAACCGCCACATTCTGGCTTGTTGCCAGAACATTTCGGTGTGAACAGCGATTTGATTAGCTTTATCAAATACCAACACCCCTGAATTGAATAATTCAACTGAAGGTTGAAAAGAAATCGATAAAATAATGTTGTCTTGCAGCGGATAAAAACTCAATGAAGCTTCAATCGCTGCAAGCAATTCCGCTGTCGAGGGCTGTTTTGCTGACGGGCCTTGCCAAACCAGTGTTAATTGATCGTTGTATAAGGTTAATTGCCAGATCGTTTGCTTGCTCCCTTTACTTTCTTGCACATATAGCGTGTCATTTTTCAAGATCACGTCATGGCATATTTGATCCGGGCAAGATAATAACCGTACCGGTGATTGATTTAACCAATCTTGCGCTGGCATGCTTGTTAAATGCTGCGTCATGTATCTCCCAGATAACCCAATTTCAGAAAATCCGTTATTTTTTAATAAGACGAATGAGAAGTATTATTATTCATAGTTTTTATAATTTATCTCCTAAGTTTCTCTTTTATATTAAAAATAGATGTTATGAAAAACCAATAAAGAAATTACCGGATAAAGCAAAATAGAATGCAAAACTGACGTTCGGAAGCAGGTCTGATCCAACTCATTGTGAAGTATTAATCAGTACCGGCAGATCGTTGAAAACGGTCTGCTAGTATTCAAATTTCAGCGAACCAACGACGGTAAGTGGCGCGCCTGTATAAATAATTTCACGAAAATTCTGTGCACCTGTGAAATAACGTTCGTCAAGTAAGTTGCGAATATTGACTGATGCTACAAAATTAGTTTTTTTATTCAACACATTCATCTGATTACGATAGTAAACGGCCGCATCCATGCGGACGTACCCGGGAAGATTAAATGGCTGCTGGCAAAATGAACCTTCCGGATCCTGGCACAGAAAAATGCCATTGCGCTCGCCGAATGCAAGAAACCCCGCACTCACTCCAAATCCCTTCAAAAGCCCGTCTCGCACTGTATAGGTTGTCCAAAGACTTGCTTGATGCTTGGCAACGTTTGGCAGTCTACTGCCTTCAATAAAAGTATTGTCTTCAGTAATTTGCGCATCAATATAGGCATAGCTTCCGATAAGCTCCAACCCTGGAAGAAGCTGTCCTACCACATCCACTTCAAAACCGCGGCTTCGCTGTTCACCGGTAGCTATTGAAAATCCAGAGCCCGGTCCTTGGCTGATGTCAGAAGTTAAAACATTCTTCTTTATTATTTCAAATGCTGTAAACGTCAATCGCAATTGATCATCCGGTGAATGGAGTTTAAAACCTCCTTCATAAGCTTCACCTCTTTCAGGGCGAAAAAGTCTTCCATCCACGCTCCTTGCACCGCCGCTTTGCGGTGCGAACGAGCGGGTATAATTTGCAAATAACGCCAATGGCTTCCAAGGTTGAAAAGTCATACCAATCGAAGGACTAAAGGCACGATCCGTCTGCTTATCCTTGCTGCCTTGTTCCAAGAATGCATTGGGATGGTTGACGATATTCTGTTCAAACACATCAAACCTCCCCCCGGCATGCATATGCAAGTTTGGAAGGATTGAAATTTGATCGCCAAAATATAACCCAAGCGCATTGTTGGTTTGTTTGAGATTGCTGAAAGTGGTTAATGAACCATCGTTAAATTGCCGGTTGGAAGGATTAAAAATGTCGATAAAACTTCCCAATTCACCAAAATCTCCGGAAGTTTTGCTTCGACTGTACTCTCTTCCCAGTTCCAGCCCCAATAATGCCTTATGTTTAATCGTTCCAGTCGAAAAAGCTGCATGCAGTTCGTTTTGCATATAATGACTTTGTACGCTGGTTGGAATCTCATATCGGGCCAGACCCAAGATTCCGGTTGTTTCATCCATGAAATTGGACTCCAGGCTGGAATATCGCTCAGAAGACACTGCATTGCGCAAGGCGGAACGCCAGGTAAACGTATCGTTGAATTTATGCAATAACGTCAACGTTGTTTTACCGTGATCGATTACCCCACGCCTCCGGGGGTCGCCTAAGAAAGTACCGATTGGTATAGGAGCCGGACCGTTGCCTAAAGCAACAATACCTCGGTCGATAGGCGATTTATCATGTAGATACTCACCTTCCAATCGCAATGAAGTTTGGGAACTCAATGCCCAACCGATGGTAGGTGCGACAAAAAAACGCTCGCTATGCACCCCATTACGATAACTATCGGCCGACTCATATACCGCGTTCAAACGTGAAGTAATACTGCCCGAATCATTGAGCGGTCCGCCTACATCGATAGTCGGTCGGTATAGCCCATAGTTTCCGAAAGTCATTTCGCCTGAAAAATAACGGTATCCGAGCGGTGCTTTGGTGATTTGATTAATCACGCCGCCAGGATCGGCTCGTCCATATAAATAGGAGGGTGGGCCTTTCACCACTTCGATGCTTTCGATATTCGCCGTATCGCGCGATGCGCGCGCACCATAGGTGCTGTCTTCGCGGAAACCGTTTTTAAATATATTTAAACTGGAACTAAAACCGCGAATTATAAATTCGCCTGCCCGCCCCCCTTGTGTGCTTGACATAAATGTACCGCTGACATTGCGAACAACATCATCGATGCGAAAAGCTTTTTGGTCTTCAATGACATTACGCGTCACGACCCCGATCGATCTTGGCACATCCTGAATTGGGGCGGGCAGGCGAGTCGCCGTAGACGATTGTTCCGTAACGTAACTGGTTTCCCTGATTTGCTTGATCACTAATTCTGGTAAGGTAACCGACTGGTCTTTATCCGTTGCCATGACTGCAGCAGACCGTAACCGTAATTTGACCGCCCCGTCTACAGTTACAGGGATTAATTCCGTACCGGCAAGCATAGTTTCAAGCGCTTGCTGTGAACTCATAATGCCTTTTACCGCTGCAGAAGTTTTTGCTTGCAATTGTTCCAGACTGTAAATAACCGATAAACCCGTTTGATTTTTTAACTGCGCGAGCGCCGCATCCAGCGGTTGTGATGGAATATCGATGAACGTATCAGAATCCTGTGCCCCATGAGCCGATGTGAAAACCGCAGTAAAAACAATCAATTGAATTAAAGAAATTAAACTCCGAATTACCTTTTTTTGATTAACAATGCTGCAAAACCATGTCCGCTTATTATTATTACTATTGGTTACCACAAAACTTCTCCTCGTTCCTATTTATTGTAATGACGAATGAGAAGTACTATTATTTAAAAATAGACTCTAAATTTACTGGCTTAGCAAATTAATTAAGCTACTAATTAAACAAGATTATTTTGAATTCACACCAATCTGAGTGATTGAAACTGGCTAATCTCCCGCATAAAAATTCACCCTCACGAATCGTCAGTCACTATAAATAACATTTAAATGAGCTAATCATGTTGAAGTACCTCGTTAAGCAATCCAAAGCACTCCTCATCAGCGCATCGCTCGCAAGCATATTGCATGGAATTTGCAGTGTGTTGTTATTGGCACAAATCAGTTCGGCGTTAACTGAAACGGAGTCAGACCGAGAAAGTATGGCGTTAACCTTCGCTGGAACAGCCTTATGTGTGATGTTAAGTTATATCGTTGCGTCCATTCTATTTGAACGGTTAGGGCAACGGGCTCATTCCGAGCTGCGCAGCTTCATCACTAAAAAGGTGATTACCGCAGATTATCGGCAGCTTGAATTGTTAGGCTCCGCTCGCGTGCAATCAGCACTTTCTGAACACTGCACGCGGGTTGCCGAGTTTTTTGAAAGCTTCCCGATTATCCTGACTAACGCAGTGGTAGTAATAGGTTGCATGGTGTACATGGCATTTCTATCCTGGCAGGTATTCTTGTTTGCGATAATCATCATCGGCTTCGGTTCGCTGGGTTACCATCTCGCACACTTGCGTGCAATCCGGCACTTGGAAGCGGCCGCGAACGAACAGGACAAATTATTCGCTTACTTTCGCTCACTGACTGATGGCGCAAAAGAATTACGTCTAAACCGTGATAAACGCACAACTTTTTATAATGACGTGCTGGAACAATCAATCGAGAAAGTGCGAGCGGAACGTACATTCGGCATGTCGATTTTCGTCGCATCAGCTGGCTGGGGTAATTTTCTAATATATGCTTTTATCGGTATCGTTCTCTTTGTATTGGTTGGTGATGTACCTAACCGGACATTGATTATGACAGGTTATGCATTGGTATTCGTTTACATGGTAGGACCACTCGAAGCCCTATTATTGAATATTCCCCGTGCCAACCTGGCACAAGTTTCAGCCGAGCGGATAGACGACATCACCCGGGCTATGACTTCTTCGGAATCTCAGACTGAAAAAATTAAATCGCCTTCTCTACAATCTGTCAAATTGCAAGGCGTATTACATCGATACTATCATGAACAAAAAGATGAAATGTTTACATTGGGTCCAATAAATTTGGACTTTCATCCAGGAGAAATCACGTTTCTTGTCGGTGGTAATGGCAGTGGAAAAACAACCTTGGCAAAAATGCTAGTCGGACTTTACCCTCCCGAAGAAGGAACAATCGTTTTAAACGGCTTTCCCATCGACGATGTCAATCGTGATCATTACCGCCAGCTATTTACCACTATTTTCTCTGACTTCCATCTTTTTGATAGATTGCTTGAAACCGGTCATGGCAACGATCTCGATGAAAAGGGAAATCTGCTGCTTACCAAATTACATTTGCAGAATAAAGTAAAAGTGCAAGACGGTGCTTTTACCACACTGGCTTTGTCACAAGGTCAACGCAAACGTTTGGCATTAGTCGTCGCTTACCTCGAAAACCGTCCTTTTCTGGTATTCGATGAATGGGCTGCCGACCAGGATCCGGTATTCAAGGATATTTTCTATCATGAATTACTTCCCGAGCTACGAGCAATGGGTAAAGCAATTTTGGTCATCTCCCATGATGATCGTTACTTTCATTTGGCTGACAGGCTTATCCGCATGGAAAACGGGCATATCATCCGCGAAGAGGCTGGCACCCCAAATAATCCAGTGGTCAATATCAAGACCCACCAATCGTTTCAGCCTATCACATAGTATAACAATATGAAAAAATTCATCGAATCGGAAGTCTCAACCGCAGTAGAAACGTACGAAAACCTATCCAAAAAAAGCAAAATCAGCCGGCAAATATTGACACACTTACATCGTTGGGCCGGACTCGTTCTGGCACTTTTTTTATTTATCTCGGGGATAACCGGAGCAATCATTTCATGGGATCACGAGCTGGATGAGTGGCTCAATCCACATTTATTTGAAAGACAAAGTTTAGGCGATCCGCTTTCTCCTCTTGATTTGGTCGATCGATTGGAAGATTCCGATCCACGTCTACTCATCACTTCTATACCGCTTGAAATAGAGCCTGGATACAATCTGACCCTGGGCGTAGGTGCCCGGATCGATCCGGATACCGCAAAGCCTTATGAATTAGGGTTTAATCAAATCGCTCTAGATCCCGTCACTGGAGAAATTCGCGGTTCGCGTATGTGGGGAGAAATTTCATTAAACCGCGAAAACCTTTTACCTTTTCTCTATAAATTGCACTACAGCATGCATATTCCCGATGCATTCGATTTAGAACTGGGCATGCTTTTCATGGGCATCCTGGCCATTATCTGGACGCTAGATTGCTTTATCGCCCTATGTATTTCATTTCCAAGTGTTAAATCTTGGTATAAATCATTCACCTTTCGCTGGCGGCAAGGTAACTATAAATTAACATTCGATTTACACCGCTCCGGTGGTGTGTGGGTGTGGGGAGCACTACTGATACTTGCCGTTTCCTCAGTATCGATGAATCTATACGATGAGGTTATGCGTCCGCTTGTTTCAGCTCTTTCTCCTTTAAATCCGGATCCTTTCACATCGCGCACACCCAATTCCCGCGATCAGCCGATCATACCTCTGATCGAACGCAGACAAATCATCGAGATCGCCAACCTTGAGGCAAAAAGAAGAAACTGGGAAACGCCGATGGGTAGTATGTTTTATGAACCCGACTATGGAATCTACGGCGTTACATTTCATGAACTAGGAGAAGATCACGCGGATTTTGGCCTGGGTAATCCTTGGCTATATTTTGATGGACAAGATGGTTCATATTTGGGTGATAGGATTCCAGGAAGCGGCAGTTTCGGTGACATCTTCCTGGAAGCGCAATTCCCGCTGCATTCGGGTCGTATTCTCGGTTTACCTGGTCGCATCATGGTCTCAATTCTTGGTTTAGTGGTGGCGATACTATCGTTAACCGGCATAATTATCTGGCAACGAAAGCGCCTGGTCCGAGCCAGAATCAGGAATAGCACGGTGCAGTAATGTTTTAATAGCTTTTAGCAACGGATCTGCGCGGACAATACCGAAATGGTCAGTGTCGATTATCATTGAATCGCGGTACGCCGATCTGATTTGCGCCATTAAAGTATGCTGGTCGGCTCTATCGCGATCAGAAGCCCACCAGCATGTAGACTGAACTTTCAATGGTTTGAGTGTTTTCGTTTGCAAAGAGAGCGCTTTTAAACGGCGTGCCACCATAAAAATATTGGTTAATTCTTCAACCCCCATCTCAGCGTATCCTTGATTTAAATTCAATACATTAGGATACTTCTGAATAGGTGTTACTGAAAGCGCTTCCTGTAATACAGCATTAATTGCGTGTTTTGATTCAATCAATGGCACTTTCCGAGATAGAAGCATTTCAACAGTAAGCGAAGCGTTATCGGTAATCGCAACCGATACATAATCGATCAAATCTTGCCGCCAGTCGTCTACCTCCGATACTTCTGTTCCAGGAATATACGGATCAATCAAGCCTAAAAATGCCACCTGATACCCCTTCTCTTCTAGAAGCGCCGCTATCAAAGCAGCAAGCGAACCGCCTAGAGACCAGCCAAGCACATGATACGGTCCTTCTGGCTGCTTTAACTGAATCATTGCGCAATAATCTTCAGCCATCTGATGTAATGAGGTATCTTGAAATGCAGGATCAGAAAGCATACGGCAGGGAATTCCATACACTCCACATACATCTTGTAAACTTCTTGCAAGAGGCTGGTAATCAAAAACCGTTCCCAGTCCAGCATGAACACAAAACAATGTTTTTATTCCTGAATGTTTATCAAACCGATTGAGTGCCAATAAATTATTAAGATGACTTCTTGGTGCTGAATCAAGTCCTAGTAGGCTTGCAATCGTGGGTCTTTGAATCAGATCACGCAATTTGAAATCCAGCTTAACCTCTGTCAAATTGCGAATACGCGCCATCACTTTCAGACTTGACAGTGAATCGCCGCCCAGCGCAAAAAAATTGTCGGTCTCTCCTACTCTCTCTATACCCAACACTTCCTGCCAAATTGCCGCAAGCGCCTTAGCTTCCAATGTTGACGGCTCTTGATAATGACTGTCTGTAACGGTGGCATCCGGTTCAGGTAAAGATTTGAGATCGAGCTTACCGCTTG
>CAADGS010000096.1 GCA_900696615.1 uncultured beta proteobacterium | reverse complement strand
GATTCGAAAAAACTTTCCTAGTTACCGTACGTTATCGAATACAAAATGCCGCCGTTTTTCCTCAAAACATACATGACACCGCCCAGTCCCACCTGAATATCAACTATCTGTCCCATGTTTGTCGCAAAGTTAACACTCGTTTTTGTTGCAATATCGTAGCGGCGAATCCACCCTCCGCAAAAATCACCATAAAAATAATCGCCAACGTAAGCCGGTGGAAAGCGATCATTGATTGGATTATAAAATGCGCTGCCAACTATCGCAGTACACAAAGCATTAGGGTTATGTGCATAAGCCATGATGGGATTACGGTACTGCGGATTGTTGCTTTTTCCTTCTACAAGCGGCCATCCATAATTGGCGCCCTTCACGCCTTGATTAACTTCTTCCCACGCATCTTGACCCACATCGTTGATATAGATAAGGCCTGTTTCGTTTTGTACCGAAAAACTATATGGGTTACGAAAACCTCTCGCCCAAATGGCACGATTAATGCCCGTAGCGGTTTGATAAAACGGATTATCCGCGGGGATACTGCCATCCTTATTGATGCGAAGTATTTTTCCTTTGAGAGTGCCTAAAGATTGGGCATTATTACTGGTACCGCCATCGCCCACCGCGATATACAGTTTACCGTCGGCGCCAAACGCGATGGCACCGCCATTATGAAATGTCGGTGTCCCCGATGGCTGAATATCGAGCAATATATCTTCACTATTCGGTAGTACTGTATCGCCATTGGCTTTAAAGCGGCTAACCCGATTATGGACAACCGGTGTTTTACTCGTGTAAAAGACATATACCCATTGATTGACCAGAAAATCCGGATCGAAGGCAATGCCAAGCAATCCACGCTCTCCTACACTATTAACCCGCGTTGTAATGTTGAGAAAAGGTTGCGGCAACAAAGTGCCCTGCTCGACAATACGGATTCGGCCAGCTTGTTCCGTAATAAAAATACGTCCATCAGGTGCAATGGCCATGCGCGTCGGATTTACCAAGTTTTGCACGACTATGTTTTGCCTGAATCCAGTCGGTACAGTCGCTTGTATAACTGCAGGCAACAAAGCCAATAGCGCGATGGCGATCGACCCTAAGCAAACAAATAATCTTCGTACAGAACAATTCACCACGTTCAAACGAAGCAGGAAGAAAAAGTTCTGACTACTAAACTGATTTAAAAACATAGAAAACTCCTCGTTATATTTTGAAGAAAGGATAGAGTGTGCACAACCAACCCATCTTTCTTGAGAGAAAATACTCACAAAGTTGAGTTAATTGTTATCCGTATAATGTCAGCAAAAATATTTTAGTTTATTACAAATTAACCCAACCGGTTGAATTGTAAATTCTTTATGAGAGTACCTCAGAAATATGCAGATCCATCAGATGTAGGAATGCAGGAGTTTTCAGGCTATTTCTCACCCGTCTTTAATTTCATTTGAGCGTTGCGGAAGGATCGCCGTTTAAAACCCAACAATAAATCTATTTTACGATTCAATAAGACTTTTTATTGCGTTCGAAACCGCGATCCGGATGCTTGGGAATTACTCTAACCCACTTGATTGCAATTTATTCTAGATCATCTTTCCGTTTAAACTACAACTATATCAGCGTTGGTCATATTCAAACCAACGCCTATATTGGCGATGACGGTTGCAGTGTCTACACCATTGCCGTCTGCATCGTATAGCAAGTCACCATTGACGTTGTCGTAAATAATAAAGTCATTGGCATCCAGCGCTTGTGTGCCGGTTCTAAACTGCCCGGCAGCAAGCGTACCCGTCGTGGCTAACGCCTTGAATACCGAGTTCTCCAGCAAGAACGTATCATCCGCAACGGTAAAGTCGCCAATCGAATCGCCATTGTCTAACACTGTAAATTTGAAGTTATCTTTACCTGCGCCACCGGTTAGCGCATCACTACCTAAACCGCCATTCAATTCATCGTTACCCGCGCCGCCTCTGAGTACATCATTGTCGGCACCGCCATTCAACCGATTGGCAGCGGAATTTCCGATAATCGTGTTAGCTGCGCCATTGCCATTGCCATTGATAGACGACGTGCCAGTCAACGTAAGATTCTCAACATGCTTAGGCAAAGTAAACGTTACACTGCTGCTGACTTTATCGGTTCCCTCCAGGGCAAGCTCATGAATACTATCGCCTATATTATCGACAACATATCGATCATTACCCAATTCGCCACGCAAATCATCAGCACCCATTCCGCCATTAAGTAAATCATCGCCATCGTAACCCAACAGAAAATTACCGTTGGCATCACCAATCAGCGTATCGTTATAGACACTACCTAGGACATTTTCTATTCCGCTTAATGTATCGTCCCCATCAACTCCTGTCGCTGTGCCGGTAGCAAGATTGACGGTAACTGCTGAAAAAGCACTCCAATAATCTGCAAAATCACTCCCCGCTCCCCCCCGCAATGTATCATTACCCGCATCGCCTCTAAGCGTATCGTTACCGTTTCCGCCATCCAATACATCATTACCTTCCCAGCCAACCAGATCGTTATCACTTGCGTTTCCGATTATGATATCGTTATAAAAACTGCCGGAAACGCCTTCAATACCGCTCAACGAATCATTCCCATCCCCACCCGAAGCAGTGCCCGTGACAAGATTAACCAGTACAGCAGCCGGTGCATTCGAGTAATAGGCTTGATCAAAACCATTGCCTACGTCGCCAATCAATACATCGTTACCTAGTCCGCCTTCCATGAAATCCGATCCCTCGCGGCTGCCCATCAAAAAATCATTGCCATCCCCACCGATGAGTGAGCTAAATTCGGAACCGCTGGCATCGAGAAAATCATTACCAAAACCTCCATCCAAGAAATCACCGTCCCCTCCTCCTCCTGTTAATCGATCATCGCCATCGCCACCTTCCAAGGAATTGGTATTCGCATCGCCGATCAGGATATCGTTATAAACGCTGCCAAACACGCCTTCCATTCCGGTCAATGTGTCAGTGCCATCGCCACCCGTTGCCGTTCCGGTAGCGAGATTGACAATTACTGCTAGAGGTGACACGCCATAATTGGCATAGTCATAGCCCTCTCCTCCTTGCAACGTATCGTTGCCCGATCCGCCCATGAGCGTATCATTACCCAATCCGCCTATTAATAAGTCCTTACCCTTACCACCATTAAGCGAATTATTTTCATCATCGCCGGTTAACGTGTCATTGAAACTACTCCCGGCTACGCCCTCAATTTCAATCAGCGTGTCATTGCCATCGCCACCGGATGCCTTGCCTGTCTGTAGATTGACGGTTACGGCAAAAGGCGCATTGTCGTAATGCGCCCAATCGAGACCTTTACCTCCTCCCCCAATCAATATATCGTCGCCTAACCCGCCCGTCAGATCATCTGCAACATCATCCGCACCCGTGAGGGTATCGTTTCCATCCGTACCGATCAGAATTGCCATAAACCGCCTCCATTACGTTAAGTTAATAAAACAAATGTACTACAGTGCTTCAGAAAGGCTTTTTGTGATATCGCGTCCAAGCAAGCGTTGCGACATGCGCGCAATGACGGGGCTATCGCGGAAATGATCTTCAACCAATCCATTTTCATAGCAATCCAACCACGTCCGCGATTTTGGATCGCGCAGATGCTGGCGGCGCAATCCCTCTTGGCAAAAACCGGCTGCCAGAGTGCTTTTCTGTGAATGCTGATTGCTTGCAATAACTGTTGAAGTTAATTTGTGCAATCCTATGCGATTAAAGGCAAAATCCAGAATCAACAACATCGAGATGGCAGAAGTTTTTTTCCGGTCTTGCAAACCGGGAATTCCAACCAGTAATTCAGCACGACGATGTGCGATCTGAATATCGATAAGACTTGCCAATCCAATTGGCATTAAATGCGTATTCGAAGTACATGGCGGCGCATCCGCACACGCTTCTTTTTTGATGATCCAATGCAATGTTCTCGATTGCGCGACTGAAAATTCACGATGCTGTAGCGCAAAACGTATCGATTCAGGCGTCTGCTTCTTACGCCCCATTGGCAATAACTGCTCCATAAATGGATCGTTTGCATAACATTGTTGCAAAAACGGGAAATCGTCTTCGGCAGGTATCGTCAAATGAACTTTGTGACCTGAAATCGGTGTATCCCATCGCTGATCAACGATGAACAACCGATCCAGCAAGTGTGGATGATTGGGAAAATTTTTCAATCCCTGTAAAACGACATCGCGTGCATGCTTGAAATCTTTTTTCCGGAACTGCTCATCAACGAGAGAAAGCCATTCCTCCGCTGCACTCGGTTTTGTCGGCATACGCGCGGAATTTAATTCCTCCAGTTGTGACATGCTCAATCTCGTCATGAAATCCAGTCGTTACAGCATATAATTTTATTGCCAACAAAAATATTACCGCGCCAAAACGATCTTGGCTGTGATAAAAATCACAATTTTCTATCTTGGCGGATAAGCTTTTCTCAATAACAATACGATGGATTGATGCATTAAATCTAATATCTCAATTACTTAACCCAAGACTCTCCAATGCTTTTTGATGGTTCCATTTGCCATGGAACAAAAGACCCTTTTTCTCTGGGGTACGATCACTGGTCCATGTGATGTAATTTCCATTGGGTGTAAACACCGGCAGACCGTCGAAACCTTCTTTATCGGTCACCCGCACGGGATCTTTTTTCCCATCCACATCTACGATATAGAGTTCGAAATTGCGATGGCCGTGTAAATTGGTTGCAAAAATGATGTATTTTCCGGAAGGGTGGTAGAAAGGCGCCCACGATAGCGCGTTTAATCGCGTAATTTGTTTTTGATCGGATCCATCGATACTCATCGTGAAGATTTCGGCTTCCCGCCCCCCCTCACTAAAACGGCGCCATACGATCCTTTTACCGTCGGGACTGAAAAACGGACCGCCATCGTAAGTTTTGGTCTGTGTCAAGCGCTTCACATTGGAGCCATCCGCATCCATGATATAAATATCGATCAAGGCCGATGGATTGGCTTTGAAAAGCGCAGCCTCCTCGTCGGATAAATCGTCGGTATAGGCTCTACGGTTAGAAGCAAAAGCGATCAGTTTGCCATCCGGCGACCAGGATGCTTCGGCGTCATAACCCAGTGTGTTGGTAAGATTACGAATCTTTTCACCGGAAAAATCGGTTTCGTAAATATCGTAAAATTCATCGTAATCCCAAGCATAAGACTGCCGCTCACCCGATTTCCTGCGCTCAATTTCAGCGAGCATTTTGGCTTTTGCCTCAGAATCTTCATGTGTGGAAGAAAACAAAACTTTTTCTTGCGATGGATGAACCCATGCACAAGTCGTTTTGCCGGTTCCCGGAGATACTTGTTGTACCGCACCCGTTGCGATATTTTTTAAGAAAATCTGATAAAACGGATTATCGTCCGAAACTTCTGCTTGATAAATCATCCACTTATTGTCTTGACGATAGTATGCCTCGCCGGCTCTTTTTTCCTTCACGGTAAGCTGTTGTTCATCGGTGATGAAACCTGCTGCATGCGCATTCAGGCTCACTGCCAGCAACAACATGCCACATGAAATACTTGCAAAAACATTCGAAGAGAATTTCATTGTTATGTCATATCCTTAAAAATTAATCACGATACACTGCGCTAAATATTAAACAGATATTCAATAATCTGCACACCGCTCATACCGCCAAACGGCAGTAACAAGGCAGCCAACGCAGGCTGATGGCCAACTGTAGCATAAATGCCTTTGTGTTCATTACGAATTAATGCGATAACGCGTTCAACTTGCGCGGTATCACCCGCTTGCTTGACAGTTAATGACACCTGCTGAGCTTCATAATCGCTCAGGAAACTATTGCGCAAACTTTCAGCGGATTGGCGTAACTGATAAATCCGGAATAATGGATAAATCACGGCAATGCTGAAAACAATAATCAGCGACCATGATATGTCAAACTGATCGAAAATTCTGCTGCGCGCAATCAGTATGATTAGAATCATCCCTAAGGGCAGATAAATCAGGCGGCTGATCCCTTCTGAAATTTTGACAGCGACAAGAAATTGCAAATATCGATGCAAATGCTTCTGCGAAACGCCTGTGCCCTTCTCTACTGTTTCAAGGATATGACCGGACCATTGCTGCAAGACATGTTCAGTATTAATAGACTCCTTTATGGTGTCGACTAGCCGCTTGCACGCTTTGGCTTCGGCGCCAATCCAAAAAACCAGTCCCCATAACAGCAAAAATTGCACCAGCAACAGCACATTATGAAAATAATAAACAAAATTTCCCCGATAGGGAAAATTCAGAGATCCCATCGATTTGAAAGCATCCAGTAACAAAAATGACAACGTGAGCACCACCGCAATGGATGCGGCAACAGCTATGCCAGGCCAAAATCCACGTGTAAGACACCGGTAATTTTTCCATGCGGCAGGCGTATCGATTGCCGGATTTGCTCCTCGCCCGTTAGGATTATTTGTTACTACGCCGGCCGAAATATTAAAGAATTCGCTATCGATCTCGGATTTTGTTTGTCGCAAGCGCTCATACCCATACCAAGAAGCGAGAAAAACGATGAAAATCCCGGTAAAACCGATCGTAAGATTAGGCCAGACGCTGATGCCCTCAAGCCACATGATCGGCTCATAAACATCTTCGGCGATCAATACGGCACACAGCGCAGCAACCGCAACCATCCACAACAAGACTCCAAACCACGAATATTTATTTGCCGCCAATTTACGAACGCTGGCGTACACATCCGATCTTTGAGTTTCTACCAGTCCTATTCTTCGCATCAGTAAGTAATAACCGCACAACGCAACGATAATGATCAAAACAATCGTGAACCCGCCGCTTACGATCTCCTCTCTTGACGTTGTAATCAGCGAGCGATCCGGTTCGTTGGTGAAAATATCGAATATTTTGTGCTTTCCATCTGTCAGATCGCTGGAGATTTGCACCGTACATTCTTGAGAAACGATTCTGCGCATAGACGCCGGTGCAAGGCTTTGAATCCAGTTATCGAGTTCGCAAACATGCGGCGAATCCAGGTGAACCGCCTTCTTCCTTCCAATTTCGAAAAGTTGGGGTTTTTGCGACTGCGAGACAACCGCCTGCGTCCAGATCCTTTCTCCGTCGTCGATTTCACGAAGCGCCAGTGACACCGCATTATAAATTGAAGTTTGATAGCTATCCCGGAATGGCATGCTGTTTTTCTGCCAATCTGCACGCAGCATGAAATCGAAGTTGGAAGCTACAATCAAATTGCGGGTCCACTTTAACTGATCCGCATGCAGAAAGCGTGCATCGAGGTCTGTCGTAAAAAATATCTTGTCTTGAAATCTTTCACGAAGCGCGTGCAATATAACGAGCTTATCGTAAACATCGGAACCCAGAATGCCAATCGCCTTGACGCCATGTGCAGCGAAACTCTTATCGCGGTCGAGTTGTGCAATGATTTCCGTCAGTCTGCGCAAGTAATCGAACTGGTTGCGGCCTTCGGCGTATTCCGGGGCTGCATCATCCCACTGCATGGGCGAGTTTTTGTTTGTTTCAACGGATTGCCGGTAACCGCTACTTTTATCAGGCACACTGGGCAGTTTGCCATCCACACCGCGCAAATAAGAAAATCTTTTGACCGGCAGAGGTTGATTGCCGTCTTGATTGCAATGTTGCCAGAATTGGTCTTGTTCGATATAACTCGCCAACGACCGCGCGTACAAAGTATCCAATTCGGTAATCAATACCAGGCCATCCGCACATCCCGGCCGCGATACCGGATCGACAAAAGAAAATACCCGTCCGGTATTATTGAGGCCGCGATTCCATAATTCCCACAGCAATGCCGTGATCAGCTTGTCGTCCGTGCCGATGGAACGGATAATGCTTCGCTGCTCCAGCGCTTCATGCAATGTTTTCTCAAGCGCCATCTCTGAGAGCGGGGTAAGTTTTTCATCGAACCTGCAATACCATTCGGTCGAATTTGCAACACAATCTGCCTGCAGCGCTTTGATAATCTTCTTCGCAGGCGCCGTTGCGCTATGTGCAAATAACTTAAATCGCGGATAAATATCCGAATCGGGCGTAATCCTCGGCTCACCCTTCAACAGGCTAACCAGCAGCGAGGAACCGCTCGGCCCGATCAACTTATAGCTCGGATTTCTTGAGTAATTTGGAGAATATGGTTGTTCCGTTTCCCAGATTCCCAGCCATTCGTTTTCTAATTCCCCAATCAACTGATTGAAAAATTGTTTATAACCCCCGGGAGAGGCTTGCATTTTGCTCTCATCCAGCCACAACACCAAAATACTGGACGATTTTTCTTCTGTGCGGTCAAACCATTCGTAGGGAATGATCGTTGTGGGATACGCCTTGTCGCAGGACACGGAATTTAACTTGTAATAACCCAGTTTATCGCCGTATCCGGGATAATAATCCGCTGAATTTAAAGCCGAAACGACAGCAAAACGATTTCGCAGCCGCGTTTCGGTAATTTCATGGTAAGCACTGCCCGAAACGCTGACAGCCACAACAGAAAAATTCTTATAGCGATGAAACGCCTTGAGTTCATCGCGCAAAGTATTCCTATAGTCGCAAGGACTTACCGGATTATTCGCAAATCGTTGATTCATGAGCTCGATGGGATCCTGCCATAACCGGGTTTCAGTCATGTCGTTCGCTTTACTATGCAGGGCACCGCTTTGTTCGGAAGGATCCGGCCGGGTGCTGGTTAACGGCTCGATGAGCGTTCCCGTTGCTGATAAAATCAACAACAAAATTGCCAAAAAACCAATTGGAGATCCGCTACTGCCGGATTTGCCCGTATCGCTCATGCCATGTCACCTATTTTGGAGGTTGGAATTGTCGCACGTATTTTATGTAATAAAGAATCCGCCATTGCCAGATTAACCGCAATCATACTTTTAAGCGATTGCGTGCGATATGATTTCAATTTTTTAAACAGTAAAAATTATAAAAATCATATTGCCGGCAAGCATGAACCGTTGCCGCTGCGGCCATGAATTCAACAATCAAATCCTTATTCAATCGGTACATCGAAATATGCAAAAAATAATTTCCCCCAACACGATGTTATGGATCGTGGCTACCTTCTGCGCGTTATACAGCATGAGTGCTTGTGCAGACAACCAAACCTTTCAGCATCGAATGAGTATTGTCCTGACACCGGATACTTCGCACATTCGCGTCAAAGACCACATTACGCTTCCGCAGCAATTTCACCATCGCAACACTGCCATCGAACTGGATTTCACGCTTCACGGGAATTTAACCATTACCGAGGTTGAAGGCGCAAAGATCACGGCATCGCGACATGAAGCATCAAACAGGCCAATTCCTTTGAAACATTACACAGT
>CAADGS010000095.1 GCA_900696615.1 uncultured beta proteobacterium | reverse complement strand
CTGATGAGGATTAATAGATGCTGAATGCAGAGGTAAACAGAATTTGCTTGGAATGAAAGGAATTACTGATCAATGGGTTGCGTTACTAAATGTCTGGTACCGGACAATTGGGCAATCTCATTGACATTTCCACGTCCCGAATTTAATTGGCCTAATGTCTTGTTAGGTTGACCAGTTGATTTTTCCTTTATTAATAAAATTAGAAAACTAAACAAGAGAAATAATACATAAATACTATTTAATCAATAAGCCAATCGCACGCTCAGATTAAAAAATCGCCCGCGACGGAACTGACGGCTTATCTCATCGCCTTGCAGAATGAGCACGTCGTCGTCCAATATATTTTGCGCCGAGGCTTGCATTGATAGCCCTTTATACAAATTCTGGCTGAATACAAAATCGAGTTGATGGTATGGCTGTTCATATTTGTCGGGTGCAGTTTGTACACCGGCCGCCATGATACGTTTACTGGAAACATTGTATAGCAGTGTTGCTTGTGTTTTCCATTTTGGATTGTCATATCCAAGCTGAAAATTAACGATATGTTCGGAATGTCCTTGTAATGGTCGATTATTGGTTGTTTGTGCAATGAGGTTTTGCGCAGTCAACTCTACATTGGACTGAGACCATGTATAGTTGCCACCGACATAAAAATTTTGCAGCGTCGGATGCACGAAATCCAATTTCTTCAATATTTCCCATTCAAATCCATAGACATTCGCTTTAGCAGCATTCTGATATGTGTTCAAGGCACCCGTTCCAGGTTGGGCGACTAATTCAATAGGATTGGTAAGGTCTTTCCAAAAGAAACCGGCAAAAATATTTTCGGTTGGTGATAAATAATATTCCCAGCGTAAATCCCAATTGGTGATGGCTGTTTGTTTTAGTAGCGGATTGCCGACAGTTTCTTGATTGGTATTCATATCAAAAAACGGTGCGGATGAAAGTTCCCTGAAATCCGGTCGCGACAGGGTTTGACTAAAACCGGCTCGTAATTGCTGCTTATCCGTAATAAAAAATGTGGCAACCACCGAAGGCAACATATCGATTCGATTCAACTGCGCTGTCGTAGGTAAGCTTCTTAAAAATGTATTCACTTTCTGATCATTATCTTCCCAACGTAAACCGCCTGTGATATTCACCCGATCGTACGACAATAAATCCAATTTTCCGTAATAAGCGAATAGATTTTGTGTAGCGGTATACTGATCGCTCAAACGAGTAACATCACGAAGCTGGAAACCATTGGCGCCGATATGCTGAGGTTGCAAAATACTTTCAACCGAAGGTTGTGATGTGATCGCAGTATTGGAAGCATCGGGTCCAAACCTAAAATAACTGAAACGGTTTGCGCTAGCATCCCTGCTCTTATTTTGTGTAATGAAACCGCCTGTTAACGTTAAATGATGAAATGGCGAAAGTTGCAGTGGCAATTTTCCGTCTAATCGCCAACTCTGATCTTTATCGACTAAATCAGCAAATGTAATGACATTACTATCCGCTCTTTGAGAAAAAATGTATTGACCTGTTTGTGCGCTAAGATCGTAGCGATAGTCCCTTGTTTTCGGCTCATCCCGGTTGGCCGTTGCATCAGTGTAGAGCCAGTTGATCGTGAAATCTTTCAACCAATCCAACCGGTGTTCACCGCCGAATTGATTCATCAATAATTGATTAGAAAAAAACCGAAGCCTGGTTCTACGAAGCTCGGTGGTTTCAGAATCAACGAATCCCTGAGAGATTCTGGCTTCGTCAACTGATTGACGCAGGAACATCGTTTTGGCGAACAACCGGTGAGTATCTTTATACTCCAATTCCGTTGCTGCATAACCGGTTACGGCAACTTCACGTAATGATCGCTGCACGTCCAAATCTTGCGTTTCGATTAGCCGTGAGGAGGCAAATTCACGATTAATTTCATTTTGTTTTCTGAATTCCTGCTTCCAGCCGGCTGCGGTGATATAACCTAACCTGAAATCGCCGTAAGAAAAACTATCTCCCATAGATGCTTGGAAGCCCGTATCCGGGCCGCGTTTATTGCGATTTACGTCCCACACTCCCGATAAATTCTCACCAATTCTTTCAAGCTGCCCGGGTGTCACGCCATTCGGATTGAAAGCAGAAGCCGGTTGCAAATTTCCATCTTTAATGACATCAGAAAGCGAATCCGGCAGTGCCCGCGCACCATCATCGTAACTGGTAAAATCGGCGCCTCCACCCTTGTAGGTAAGACCATCTTGAAAAGTAGTATTGTCATTGACGCCTGCTTGCAAGTTTAAATTGAAAAAGAATGCATCCGGAATGCCGCGCGTGCGTAATTCCACCGTACCTCCCGCAAACTCCGCCTGGCGATCCGGAGAATAGGTTTTTTGCACCAATACGCTTTCGAGAATATTGGTCGGAAACAAATCCATCGGGACTACACGTCGAGTAGGATCTGGACTTGGAATGGCTGCGCCATTTACCAGGGTGGTTGAGAATCGTTCTCCCAAGCCACGGATAAAGATAAACTGGCCGCCTACCAATGTTAATCCGGAAGCTCTGCGCAATGCACTGGCTGCATCGCTATCGCCCGCGCGACTGAATTGTTCCGCACCCAAAACTGTCGCAACGGATGTCGCAGTGCGTTGTTCTTCGATAACCGATGCGACAGTACCGGCAAGATGCGGCTCTAATACGACATATTCGGCCAATTCGACACCTGCGGGTGTGAGTTTGAAACTCAGATCGGTCGTCTGAGCATTCTTGATGTCGACTTCATCTTGTGTTTGACTGCTATAAGCATTGTGCAACAATGAAACGCTGTAACGGCCGGCAGGTACCGTTGCCGTTACTTGGCCTTGTTCATCGGTTCTTAATTTTTGTTTTGATCCGCTTAAAAAAACTTGTGCATCTTTAATGGGTTTGCCGGTTTCCGCTGATACAACCCGGACTTTAATTGCCCCCTCGCCTTGTTCGGACGAAATTGTCTTATCGGCATCCGTACCTGCCATTGTGCCGGCTATCGAGCTTTCAATATTTAACAGCGGTTTTCTCTTGCTAGGGAAAAAAGTCACCAGAATTTCCGCATTTTCAGCAGGACGCAATGGCAAATCAAATATAAATTCCCGCGTACCGGTTTTGATAGTAAATTGGTAAATGCCGGCAGGTAATTTTCCGGCAATGCTCCCATTGGGATTTGTTTTAAGCGGTGCATCGCCCGCTTTCCAAGTATAGGTTGCAGGAATTGCTTCAAAAATCAATTTTGCAGTAGATTTATCAAAGGATTCACTGCTAATGATCAGCTCGGCATCGGCTATGGGCAAGCCTTCTTGAAACAAATGCAGGGAAAATTCCGCTTTCTCATCGTCGGCCCAAGCGGCGGGGCTTGCCAAAGCAACCAAAACAACAGCAAGCATGGCAAATAGTTTGAAATGGCTTATGGATAAAGCGTAGGACTTGTAAATTATGTGGCAATCAGTGTTCATTTGGCGTATCAAGCCCCTTCTCTATCCGCATTGCATGTGCTGGTAGAGAGTAATGTTTTAGTTATTTTGTAAAATGCTCTAGGCAGGTGTGTTATTAAGATTGCATAACAAACCATGCAGCGATTGATGTATCGGTGAGCTCAGAATTAGCAAAAGCTAGCGGTGACCGTATCAAGTGCATTGCCATGGTTCGTTTTTACAAACCTCCATCAAACGGCGCAACTCGGTTCCCTTTCTAAACAGCTCGGCATTGGTTAAATGATCCAAGTGCTTACTGGCTGCTGGAAAGCGGCGGCTTGAAAATAACGCGTATGCCAATGCATAACGTATATCTTGATCTTCCAGCAAACCGGTACGATATAAACTCGATTCCATATTGGCCGCCCGTTCAAATTGCTTTAATGCCAGTAAAATCGATAATCGCTGCTTTAATTTCACTTTTTGATCGCGAATGCTTTCGTTCAGTGTCAAGGCCTTATGGAATCTGCCTGCACGCCGGTAAAGTTCTGCAGCTTCCGCTTGCAGATCAGGATTCAGCAAAGCGGCTTGTTCAAGAATGAACGCCGCCGCGTTCAATTTGCCTTGATCCAAGTAAGTATGCGCCAACAATTTTGCCACCATCTCATCATGCGGAAATTGCAGCCGTGCAACTTCTAAAATGTTGAGCGCTTCCTGATACTCTTTACTTAGCCTGAGCGCATTTCCCAAAGCGATATAATCAGCCGCAGCCGCTTTCGAGCGATGCAAAAATTCCCGGCCAAGCCTGACGGCCTCTTGATAGAGTCCCAGTTCCACGAAATAAAAGACTTTACGTTTGATAAAGCGGAAGTCACTTGGAAAAGCATTTTGCCCTTCATTTAACGCATTGATAGCCGCCTCAGCATTTTTCAGATGCCAGTGGGATTCCGCTTTTAAACTGATCATGGCGGCATCCTTGCTGACCAGATTTCCTGCTTTGTTAATTGCATCGATAGCTTGTTTATAATTTTTCAGGCCGAAATGAGTCTGCGCCAGATAAATATAAATCGCCTGATCTTTTTGCCCATTTTTGACAGCTTGCAGCAGACTGTCTTTTGCTGCTTCAAGGTCGTTTAGTCCCATGAAAGCTAAACCCTGCAACGTATAAAATCGCGCCAAATCGGTTTTTTTATTCTCCAGATCGACACTTTGCAGTGCCAGTAATGCACGATCGTTATGACCGTCTTTTAACATGATGGCAGCCAGTTCGAGAAAGTCTGTCGCTTGCGCTTTATTTTCCGATGCCCATACAATCTGGCTGCAATATCCTAACATTACAGCAACCATGACATAATGGATTGATTTTGTTATCAGTTGCTTCATTGTATTGAGATAATTAAGCTAAAGATAACCTCAAGACAGGTCAAAGCGGATCTTTTGCTTCGCCCACACTTTCACGGTTTCCCCTTTATATTTTGCCGGTTCGAAATGCCAGGAGCGGATGCCTTGCAAGGCTGCGGCATCGAAAATCCCGGATGGATTCGATTCCAGGACTTGTACCTGATTGACCGAACCATCTGTTCCAACAAGCACGGATAAAACGACATAACCCTTAATGCCATTTCTTTTAGCGTTTGAAGGGTATTTAAAAGACCCTCTTGTAACCGGCTTCGGCGGCACATCCACAAGATCCGCCGTCATGACGGCATTGCCTGTTTTACCTAGCAAACTGTCATTGAGATCGCG
>CAADGS010000094.1 GCA_900696615.1 uncultured beta proteobacterium | reverse complement strand
TTTCCGGAAACAAATCAACGGTAGCATCGCAAGGCGTAAATGGATATTCGGGAACCGGCATCATGACCAAGGATATGGTTGGTGGATCCCAGCTGGGAGTTATCCCGACCCGTGAAGAAATTAAGTCATTGCAACCGGCTGTCAATGGAAAAGAAACGGGAATAGAGTCTGTACTGGGTGTGGATACCCGTTTCAGGACTTACGGTAATACGTATCCGGCACGAGCAGTTGCGCTGGTTACTTTCGACGGCGGGTTCTGTTCTGGAACTTTCTATGGTCCAAATGTGGTTTTGACCGCTGGCCATTGTGTTCACAGTGGCGGTAGCGGAGGTAGCTGGAAAACCAATGTCAGAGTTTGGCCCGGATACAATGCAGGTTCTGCTCCATATGGCTCTTTTCCGGCCAGAACGTTGCATTCTGTTGTCGGATGGACGGTTAATGGGGATGAACGCTTCGATTATGGCGTCATCAAATTAAGCACCAATGCGGGTAATACCGTTGGCTGGTTCGGACATTTTTGGCAGTCCGCAAGTCTAACCGGGCTTCCCTCGGCGATTGCCGGTTATCCGGGCGATAAATCGCCATCCCAATCGCAATGGATGAGTGTGGATATCGTTCGCGATACTCAGGAAAGACAAGTCTTTTATAAGAATGACACGGCAGGTGGAATGAGCGGCAGCGCAGTGTGGCAAGACCGGCCGGCTGGCAGCAGTTTCTGCGCGAATGGTCCGTGTATTTATGCGATTCATGCTTATGGCTTGCACGGTTCCGCACCACACAGCGATCATAACCACGGAACACGTATAACCCAGGCAGTGTCGAATAATTTGATTGCTTGGCGGGACGCTCCGTAACGTAATGGGTAGGCGGGGTATAAGATTCCGCCTATTCTATGAGTTTGAGCGAGTCAATATTTTTGTTTAGTAATTGTATTGAGAGGATGGCATCAATGATACCGAATAACGATTGGACAACATTTATTTCCGTCATGCTTTTGCTTGCGACCTCAGTATGCAGTTATGCCAATCAGGATGCTCCTGTGACAGATAGAGGGCAGTTAGGCCAGGGAGATAAAGAAGGCGTGTCCGGGCGAATTACCGATCGACAAGGCCACCCCGTAGCCGGTGTTTTTGTTCACCCCCGGTCACTCGATGAACCCGCACCGGCAATTCCGGAAATTGCGATTGTCAGCGATGATAATGGCCATTACGCATGGCGATTGCCATCCGGAAAATACGAACTGTCGGCATCAGCGATCGGTTACCACAGTATGGTTAAGCCAATTACAATCAAGGCCGGGAAAATGACGACTGCGGATTTTATATTGGAACGCGTGCTGCGTTAGCCATCCAAGATAAGATTGATTAAAACGCTATGAAATCTTTTAGTCTACTACATGGCAGTTTCGAAGACCGTAATCGGGGACTGACTGGACTGCAACAGCCATGTAACCGGCAAACCGGTATCGGGATTGTCATGCAACCGGTCCAACAATCGCCGTTTATTTTCTCCTGCAACCACTAGCGCAATATGCTCGCTTTCCGCCAGCATCGATAAAGAGAGGCTGATTCGGCGTGACGGTGCGATTGGCGGTTCAACTGCAACGCAGTGGTGTGCCGACAGACATTTTGGATCCATGCCGGGAAATAACGAAGCGATATGACCGTCGTCTCCCAAGCCCAGAACCGTCAAGCTTACAGGTAACGGCAGCCGATCCAGGCGTTGGTGGATTTCGTCCATGGCATCCTGAGGGGTATGGTGGCGGGTTTTAAGGCCAATAAACGGAGTATTGGAAGGAAGGAAATCGAGTAAATAATGCTTTGCCAGACGTTCGTTGGATTGTTCGTCAGTAGTATTGACCCAGCGTTCATCCGATAGCGTTATCGTGATGCGCTCCCAGGCTAGTTGGCGCTGTGCTAGAGCAGGCAGGTAATGACGCGGTGTGTTGCCGCCAGGAATAACGAGAGAAGCGTTAGCTTTCCGAGAAAGTGCTTGTTGCAATGTGCTGGTGGCAAAATCGGCAAAAGCTTGGCTTAACGCGTCAATATCGGAATAAACATGTCGTTGCATCGGGAAATTGAGGATTTAGGCAATTAATCCGCGCAAATCCGGAACGGTTCTCACATGCGCGGGGAACGGATTCGGGTCATCGGGATGGACGCGACCGAGGAAAGCGGTGTTATTGGCTTGCGCGCCCTCGTAATCCGCCATTGCATCGCCGATCATCAAAACCGTTTCGGGTTTCAACCGGTATTCTGCAAGAATGTCCGCGATGATGGTTTGCTTCAATGCCGGTGCGCCGCGTATTGCTTTGAAGTACAGCGTCAAGCCGCGGCGTTCTACAATAACTTTAAGCTCAGTTTCAGGTGTGCCGGAGGCTACGAATAACGGAATTTTTCCGGCTTGCTGGCGGATTAACTCCACTGCGCCGGGCACGGCATCGGTGGCGACAACGGCTTCGACCACCAACTCGGAGAAACGCCGGTCCAATTCCTTTTCTTCCGCTTCAGTCAGTGGCGGCATATTGAGAAAATGTTGTTGGAAATGACGGAATTTGCGGTAGCGCGACATACCGCCGTTTTGGGTATGAAATTGCACTACTTTTGCGGTAATTTCCTCGCCATGTGCGCGATAGAGTTCAGCGAATGCTTGGGTTTTAATTTTTCCCGATTCGACGACCACGCCATCAAAATCGAAAATAATAGCTTGCCAATGAGAATTTATCATTTTTAATCCTCACGCCCGATTGTCCGAAGTCGCGGGAATGGCATCGTTATTTTCATCGGCTTGGTGCAGATTCTGGTGAATTTCCCGTAAGCAATCGAGCAGGCCTTGCCCCAAGTCGACATGCTCATTCAGTACCAGCTTGCGGCCAATGCGCGGTTGAAATGCGTACGGTGTTATTTCGTAGTGATGCACGGCATTTGCTTCGTCGAAACTCAATTCAACCGGCCACGGCAGCATTTCCGAGATCATCGTCATGACATCTTTGATGCGCAATTTTTCCTGGCCCGTCAGAATCAGATGCCGATTGGCAAATTCCGGTGCCAGTATTTGCACACTCATGCGCGCTGCGTCTTCCACATGGATATATTCACGCATGGCTTCGCCGCTGCCTTTGTAGGTGATGGAATGATGCGCTACGGCTTCGTGCAGCATGCGATAGATGCCGTTGCGTGTATCGGAACGCCGACCGTACAGTGATCCATAACGCAGGATATTGTAATTTAAGCCATAGCGATCGTGATAAGTTTCGGTAAAGCGTTCCGCAGCCTGCTTGCTGGCACGATAGAACGATCCGGATTCGGAATAGACATAGACGCTGCTGGCAAATACAAAGCGGCGTGCACCGGCGATGCGGGCGGCCTCGAGTGCATGCATGTTGCCCAATACGTTAATGGTCGCGGTCGGTATCGGTTTGTCGTGTGCTTCGTCGATATCGGCAATGGCAGCAAAGTTGTAGACGATGGATGCGTCTTTGGCGGCCTCGATAACTTGATCAAGGTTCATGATATCGCCGACGAACATTTCCTGGTTTTTTTTAAGGTACGGAGATGGGCTGCGGTCGAATAGTCGCACTCGGTATCCTGCAGCGGACAACGCGTCGGCAACATGGCTGCCTAGAAAACCACTGGCGCCGAATACGATTACTTTTTCGTTAGCGTTTGCTTGATCAATCATTTGATGAGGCCTGTTTTAATTAAACCTTGCAGCAAATTTTCCGCCGCTTCAATTTCCATACGCTGGCGAGATTCCCGTGCGAGCGATCCGACATGCGAAGTCAGGATAACATTGCCGCATTCGATTAATTGACCGTGATATGGTTCCTGCTCGAACACATCTAATGCCGCGGCGCTGATTTTTCCCGATTTTAGCGCTTCCAAAAGCGCGTTTTCATCCACGAGTCCACCGCGTGCCGCATTGATAACGATTGCTTCGGGTTTCATGGCAGCCAATGTTTGAGCATTTAATAGGTGATGTGAGTCTGTTGAGTATGGCAAATGCAACGTGATGATGTCGGCAGTGGCCAGCAATGTCTCCAGAGATACTACAGTTACATCGGTGGGTACTAGGCTGGCATAGGGATCATATGCCATGACAGTGGCCTCGAATGCCTGGCACAAACGTGCGACGCGGCGGCCGATATGTCCGAGCCCAATAATACCGACGGTTTGCGCGGCGAGCAGGCGACCTTGCGCACGCGGCCATTCACCGTTGCGCACAGCTCGATCGATTGGATTAATTTGCCGCAGCAAGGCTAGCATCAATCCCATAGTGAGCTCCGCCACCGCTTGTGCCGGCGCTTCGGGTGTGTTCAGAACGGTAATGCCATGACTCTTGGCTGCAATCAGATCGACGCTGTCCAACCCGGCGCCACAACGTGAAATGACTTTTAAGTGATTGGCGGATTGAAATACGCGCTCGGTCAGCGGTTCGATGCCGGCGATTAATCCGACTGCATCGTCTTTTAGCAATGCGATGATTTCATTTTCGGTCAATTTGCGGCGATGCGGATTGGTTACGATTTTTAAACCGTTCTTAAGCAAATGTTGTAGGGGTGGATTGTTGTCGATATCGAATGAGGAAGTGGAAATAACCAGTGTGTTCATGCGTTTTTCAGTGTTGTGCGTATGCTTTGTAAATGGGTACGGCAAATAGAATCGAGAATGCGGATATCCAAGCCATAACCGAGGAAATTAAAACCTGCTTGAATGCGCTGTTGCAGCGCCTGCGGATCGGGTTCAATAACATGGATGCCGCCGGGTTTATGGGCACGGCGGCCGGCTTCTAAAACTTCCGCGATTGCTGCTTGCACGTCGGGATGATTGAGATCACCGGGGCGTCCCATGGAACCGGACAAATCATACGGACCAATGATATAAGCGTCGATGCCGGGAACGGCCAAAATGTGATCAATGGCTCTCACGGCGTCGATATGCTCGATCATGACGACAATCACTGCGTTTTCTTCCAGCCATTGCCGGTAGGCTTGGAAGCTTGCGCCGTAGCCTTGCGCACGGGCCAGTCCGACGCCTCTATGTCCGCGTGGCGGATAATAAACGCTATTAACAGCCGCCTTGGCATCGGCCGCGGATTTGATCATCGGCACCATAACACCGGTGGCGCCGGCATCCATGACACGTTTGATTTGATCGGGGTGATTGGAAGTTAAGCGCACAATGGCCGGACATTGCCTGCCATCTAAAACCTGGATAATGGCCTGTACTTCATTCAATTCCAGCACGCTGTGTTCCATATCCAGTACCAACCAGTCAAAACCGGCTGAAGCCATGATCTCGGCAATGGACGGGTGTCCCAGCGTGACCCAGGAACCTATGGTTAATTCGGATTGGGTCAGCCTCATTTTAAGTAACATGGCACTTTTCCTAATAATGGGAGAGCAAGGGATCGGCTTGCATCAGTTTCTCAACACGTGCCAAATCAACTTCAGTATCAACCGCTTGCGTATTGAATTCGGTATGCACCATTCTAACTTGCAGGCCATGTTCAAGCAGGCGCAACATATCGATTGATTCCAGTTGCTCGAGCGGAGTGGGGGCAAGATTTGTGTATTGAAACAGCATGTCACGGCGAAATGGAATGACGCAGACCTGCTTATACGCAGCGGTATTGGCAAAGCCCGTCTTAGCTAACGTTGGAATGGGGCGGCGTGACATGTATAGGGCATCGTTATTGATATTCATTACCACTTTGATGGTATTGGCATCGAGGTAATCCGCTTCGTGATCAATTTTACGCACCAAATTGACGCAGCCTAGGCGCGGATCATGTTTAAAAGGCACGACCGCAGCATCAATCATCTCGGGATGTGTCATCGGTTCATCGCCTTGCACCATCACGATCAGCTCAGCATCCGGAATATGGGTTACGGCTTCCGCAACACGATCACTGGCACGCTCGTGCGTATCCGCAGTCATGATCACAGCGGCACCAAAACTTTCCGCAACCTGGCGGATTTCTTCATCGCAGGTGGCAATATAGGTAGCGCTCAACGATGCACTCATAGCAACACGTTTATAGATATGTTCAATCATTGGGCGGCCAAGGATTTTTGCGACGGGCTTACCCGGAAAGCGCGATGAACCCATACGGGCTGGGATGATTGCAATTGTTTTCATGGCAACAAAGTGTATTGACTGGATGAATAAATACAGAAGCGAATAAGATGTGCAGATTATCCGGCTTTTCTTGCATGTTGGCCAATATTTATTCGCTGATTTGTATCATTGCTTTTATCGATTCAGCATAATGCGACTGGCGAGGAGTCTGCATGTTGTGGAATTTTTACAGGTGAGGACATGTTGCTGGTAATTGGGTAGTTGCGGGAGTAAAATGGCGCGCTTTACCGAATTGTCTGTTTAAACAAGGAAAATGCCTAAGATGGATGATGTTCTAGATATTTTTGCAATACGGTTATGAAAGCGCTGTTTTTTCTTCGGCACTACAATGATATTGATCATGTTACACCAGTGATTCATCAATGGATTCAGTCCGGACATCAATGTGATGTCGTATTGATTGGATCTGCGCGGTTTCGCCGTGATTTTCGCGTGAGGTATTTGAGTTACTTGCAAGGCGTACGTGTTGCGCACATGAACGAGTTATTTTCGTGGGTTGATTATTGGAAATGGCGTTTGCAAATGCTGTTGCTGACGCGTAATGTCAGGCGCATCAAGTTCATAGGCCGATTGGCGGAGAAGCTGGCAGAACGGTTTGACGAAAAGCAACGTGAACCGTTGTGGCGGCATACCGCGGAATTTTTATTGCAGCGCTGTTTTGGCGCCACTGGCAAGGGGGTTGTCGCTTTTGATTGGATTGAACGCAATTCAGTGATATGTGTGGAATGGGTTGAGATAGTTATTGCTATGGCCAAGGAACGGGGATTGGGGACGGTGTCATTGCCGCATGGTGATAGTCCTCACGCCAGCCAACTGATTCGTCGCGGCGAGCGGCGTGTGCTGCCGGATGCGACATTCTCAGCTGCTAAAATATTTGATAAGGTTGTTGTACCTAATGAATTATGCGCCGTGCGGTTTCGCCCGTTCATGACAGACAATCAATTGGCTGTTTTAGGTTCGCCCCGATACTGTGAAGCCTGGTTGAAAATACTTTCCGGATTGATGCCGCCTTCTCCGTTGATTCGTTCCGCTAGCAAGCTCAAAATCGTCATGTTTCTTAGAAAAGCTAACTTTACCACTTTCTGGGAAGAGGTCAGTGAAGTCGTGCATATGATTGCAGGGTTTTCCGATGTAGAGTTGATCATCAAACCGCACACCCGAAGTGGATGGAAACAATCACTGACCAAGGATAGTTCGATTAAGCAATTAAATAATGTAAAGATTGCCGGAGATGATGCGCACTCCGTACACCTCATGGACTGGTCGGACGTGATCATAGATTTAGCGACATCGGTGGTTTTTGAAGCAGTGAGAGCAAAGAAACCGGTGCTGGCTGCGGATTATCTAATCGCGGCGCGCTCAGCGGTAGCTTATTATATGCCGGAGACGGAATTGAGGTGCCGCGACGATGTGTATGAGAAAATTAATGGTTTTCTTACCAATGGGTTTGAGGATTTCTATGTAGAAGAACACCGCCAGCGTTTTTTGAGAGAAATGCTGGATTATCCGGATGCTAACGTGTTGCCGCGTTACGTGTCGCTGCTTGAACAACTGGCAAGTTGATTGTGCATTTACGGGTGGTTTTGCGTCAATGCGATGCCTTCCCTTCGAGGTGATAGATGCTGGCAAAAGAGATTTTAAATGAATTGGTGGTTGCCGCGTATAAACTAAAGGGCGGTTATACCTGTGTACAAGTCCGGGGACAGCAAATTCTGATTTCAGTCGACCATTTGCGTACGCTTAACCGGGCAAAAACCTATTCACAGAAGGAACCTGATACTTTGGACTGGCTTGATAGTTTCGAGTCCGGTTCCTGTTATTTCGATATTGGCGCCAATATTGGCCAGTATTCGCTTTATCCGGCGAAGAAATACGGCAAGGCCGTTCAGGTATTCGCTTTTGAACCGCAAAGCAATAATTATTATGCGCTCAATAAAAATATTTATATGAATAATCTGAGCGGTCAAATTTTATCGTATTGTTTGGCGGTATCTGGCCGCAGTGAATTTTCCAAGCTGTATATTCCCAAATTCATTCCAGGCGGCAATCGTTCGCAATTCGGGCATGAAGATTTGGAGAACATGAAAATCTCGGCTACGCATATACAAGGAATGTTTGGTGTAACGCTGAACGATTTGTGCAGTCAATGGGGATTTCCTTGTCCAAATTACATGAAAATCGATGTTGATGGTATCGAGATCTCGATCCTGGAGGGTGCATCCGAGGTATTGGCGAATCCAGCGCTGAAATCTGTGATCATCGAATTGGGTACCAACGCGGAGCAAGAGAAGGCTGTGGCAATCATGAAACAGGCGGGTCTTGAGGTGACCAAAAGGCCTTCCAAAAATTGGGGTGAAACTTATCTGATTTTTGGCAGAGTTTAATGCTTAGTTAATTTTCGCTACCGATGAACACAATGACTGTCGATGTGGTGATTCCCGTCTATAATGCGCCGTTGTTGACGCGGCGGTGCATCGATTCGGTGGTGAAGCATCTGGGATCGTCAATCAGCAAGATTTTTATTCAGGATGACGCATCCAATCCGGAAACTTGTAATATGCTCGATAGTCTCGTGTATCCGCGATTGCACGTTTTTCACGCACCCGAAAATCAAGGATACGGCAAATCCGTCAATGATGCAGTTGCACGTTCCGATGCTGACTTGGTATTGGTGCTCAATTCTGATACCGAAGTATTCGATGATTTCTTGTCTGTGCTATGTAGTGCTTTTGTCGCCGATCCTAAATTAGCGGTTATCAGTCCTGCAGAAAATGATTTTCCCTGCACCAAAGCTGATCGTTATATGCGGCAAGCCGGTGGTTATATTGTTACCTATCGTTTCAGAGGTTATGCGTTCTTAGTCCGGCGCGCTGTTTTTAATACGATGGGAGGGTTTGATGCTCAATTTGGCCGAGGTTATTATGAAGATACAGATTTTGGGCGACGGTTGGAACAACAAGGTTGGCGTATGGGCGTGCATCCCGACGTGGCGATACGGCATGAAACCGGCGTATCGTTTGGACGTGGGCAAGCTTATCACGACTTGGTTCGGAAAAACCGTGCTTTATATTATTCTCGTTATCCATTGGCGCGACAAAATATCCTGGTAGTTTCGGGTTCATTTAATCCGGCTGATTTGCCAGTTTCATTAGCGAATACCTTCGAGCAAGTAATGCGGCAAGGCGGGCGATTACATTGGTTAACGCCCGTGTTATTGCCACATTTGTCATGCCTGCAAATGCGCAATAGCGTGATCAGCTTTGCAATGATTTTAAAAATGATGTTACGCGGCTGGTCGCGCGAAGATAAACGCATTAATGCGGTATGGATTCTTCCCGGTGTTTCGGTTGGGTTGCGCGCTTTTCTGATAGTATGGGTTCGCATACGCCAACTGAAGGTAAATAAATGGGGAACAGTGGCGCTGTAATAGGTCCGATGCAATTTCATTCTCCGCAACGGGAATGGTTGATTCGATGTACGCTTGTGCTGGTTTGCGCAGGATTTTGGTATAGTCAGTTAAACCTCTTTTCTTTTCCGCTGCTGACGTTTGCCTGGTTAATCGATGGTGGATGGCGGCGATTCCATGAAGCTATTAGGTTACCATTGGTACAAGCGATATTTGTGTTGTGCGCACTGCTGTTCATTGGGTTATCGTGGAGCGAAAACGTGCCGGATGGGCGGATGAAATGGTTGAAATATTTTGTGTTATTGATCTTTATACCATTTTATTTGCTGTTGAATAAGCAGCGCTTGCCTTGGGCATTGGGCGGTTTGGCAACAGGGTACGCAAGCGTTTTGGCACTGGGGATTTATCAATGGCTGGCAGTAGTGGGGGGGCAAGGTGTTCCGCTGCTTGGCATGTCATATTTAAGCTTTTCTGCGATGTTGGGTGCAGGCGTCATCGTTGCCGTTAGCTTTGCTTGCATGAGTCAATCGTTCAAACTTCAATTGTATCTAGGGATTGTTGCGTTGCTGTTGATGCTGGTGCAATTTCATCAGAATGCCAGAGCGTTATTATTGGCCACATTGATTTCTGTCACGCTGTTGATTTTCTTGCGATATAAATTGGCCTTGAAAAGAATGTTTGGCATCGTGCTATTTTTGACGGTGGCCGTGACAATTTTTGCGTGGAGCAGTCCTGCGTTTGAAGACAGGCTGATGTTGCTGAAAAATGACATCGCCTTATTACATCAAGGTAACTACCATTCCAGTTTAGGATACCGGCTGGCAATGTGGGATGTTGGTGTGCATGCCATACTGAGTCGCCCTTTAACAGGGTATGGAACGGGCATGCCGGAACATTATTTTGAACAAGCCATTGTGACATACAAGAGTGGCTTATACCGGGACCTGCCAGAATTCCAAAAAACATCGCATTTCCATAATGACTGGGTTGAGATTGGCGTGCATATTGGTATGCCGGGCATGTTAACGTTGATATTTCTTTTTTGGGGATGGTATCGGTTGTTTAAGACACATCAGCTCATTTTTCTGGGGGTGGGTTTGTTAAGCTATCTTTTTCTCGCTGGTCTCACGGATACTTTTCTGATTTTTAGTCGCACACCTATTCTATTGTTGATAATTACTGGGATTGCAGTTAGCTGGCGGCAAAGCGCAACATAATTGTCTGATTATTAAAGTATGCGATGATTATTTGGTTAAATTTTTTGCCGAAGTAGTCTGAGGAGGTTGTTTTTTAAAATCGCTTAGCAAGTCGTTGTTGTAATCGGTATTTGCTTCTGTAAGTGCCGCTATGATTTCCTCAATCGATAAGTCCCTTTTTACGACTAATCTTTTTTTGAGATAGGGAAATTTAAAATCAGTAATCAGCGGCTTCCATAGATCGTGAGTTAAGTCTATCCAATTTCTGGGTTTTTCTGCATACTGGATGTGATTTAAACTGGCTTCAAGATTGTACAGTGCGGAAAGTTTAAAATGACGGCTAAGTGAGCGGGAGAATCCGATTTCGTATGCTCGTACAATTGCCATTTTAAATCTTAACTCCTCTACTTGATTAAAGAAATCGGCAAATTCCAAGGAGGTGGAAACCGTTTTCTTGCAGTAGAGAAAATAGGATTGTAAGTGGGGATGGAACTGTAAGGAATCAGTCATGCTGACGATGTCGGCAGTGTTTTCTTCCAATTTGTCGATGATGTCGCCGATGCTGAATAAAGGCCCGAGCACACTATCATTGGCAAGTAGCAATGCTTTGTGCATCGGATATTGAGGATACTGCTGCAATGCCACTTTCCAGCTATAAAAATCATAGCCTCTGTTCTCGCGGTTGATTATTTGTATACAGTAACTCGCGAGTTTTTTCAGATCATCATCTGAAATGCTGTCACTGGAGCTGATGAAGATGATGTTAAAGCCCGCTTGTTTAAGCGCATTCAGATAATAATATACATTTCTACTAACCGTGCAGCTTTTGTCATAGCTGCAAAAAAGACAGATGGCTTGATTATAATCAGGTTCCATATTTCCAAATCGGATATATCGAATTTTTGGTTTCCCCTGTCTTCCTTTTTTTGACAATCGATCAAATACTAAGTCGCGGGCGTATTTTAATTCATTGATTATGTATCTATAGTGCCAATATAATTGTTTCATGATGCAAGCGAGATCCGGGAGTGATTGGCTTAGTTATCAATAGGAATCGAATTCGGAAATAATGAAATCTCCTGTCTTTTTCCCGCTTTTTCTGTTTTTATCAAAATGATTTCAAGTTATTATTTCTATCGTTTAGCTATTCCAATTAATTGATGCCAGATGATATCGCCTATGTACAGATCCATTTTGTTTAATTTTACTGTAATTAGCCTTTTGAGTGCTTCCTACGTCTGTGCTGAAACATGGGTGATGCCACCCAATGGCGTCGATATTTTTGGACAAATTCGCACTACTAATGCAAGCCGTCAAGAAACCTTATTGGATATCGCTCGCCAATACGATATTGGACAAATTGAGATTTTGCTGGCTAATCCTACAGTTGATCGATGGTTACCCGAAGATGGTGCACAAGTAGTGCTGCCTAGCCGATATATTATTCCTCATGCCGAACGTAAGGGTTTGGTGCTTAATCTACCAGAAATGAGACTTTACTATTTTCCGGAACCTGTTAAAGGAGAAAAGCCCATTGTGATTACTCATCCGGTTGGGATTGGTAGAATGGATTGGGTGACACCATTGGGAATATCGAAAATTGTCGAAAAAAAGAAAGATCCAACGTGGATACCGCCTAAGTCGCTGCAGATGGACAGGATAGCAAATGGAGAACCGCCCTATCCCAGTATCGTGCCGCCCGGTCCTACGAATCCTTTAGGACGGCACGCCATGCGCTTAAGTATCGGGAGTGGCAGTTATTTGATACATGGAACAATTAAACCATTTGGCGTTGGCATGCGAGTTTCTGCCGGGTGTGTGCGCATGTATCCCGAGGATATCGAGGCCTTATTTGATAAAGTTCCCATAGGGACACAAGTACAAGTCGTCAATCAACCGATTAAACTTGGCTGGTTGCTCGACTCGCTTTTTATCGAATTGCATCCGCCGTTGGAAGAAGATGAGGAGAAGTATGCCAACTACAAACAGATGACAATCAATGCCATCAATAATTTCCTAGCATTACAGAGCAGTCAAAAAAATATTACTGGAGACTTTGAAATTAATCAGGAAGCTTTGAGAAAAGCAATTGTTGAGAAAAATGGAGTGCCGACTCTAATTTCTCAGCAACGCAGCCAAACCGAATTGCATACCTGGCAGAATGAGTGATTGTATGAAAGTCTGAAAACACTCCAGTGACCAACTCAAAATAAAAACCCCTCTTTTGAGGGGTTTTTATTTTCTACGGAAGTAGATTACTTGTGCATTGCTTTCTTAAACATCCGGTCAATTTTTGATTCGGTGTCCATTGAACGTCTGTTTGCTTCATCTGCGATACGTACTGCATCGTTTGCTTTAGCGCTAGCAGCGGCTGCTTCAGCTTTTGCTGCCGACGCATCGGCCGCAGCTGCATTAACCTTAGCTTGCAGTTCATCAAACTGAGCCGTGGTTGCACAGCCTGTGAGTCCAATAAAAGCACCTGTTATTGCTGCCAGTGTTAAAATGCGAACTGGACGCTTGATTTTTTCTTTCATTCCAATCTCCTCAGTGTTTATTCAATTCAATGCGCATAAACATCCGCCACTAATACTAGTTGCTGATAGTAATATCAACAACCCGTTGGAATGTTATCTGATTTTTCCCGCAAAATAAATGAATTTGATTGAATTCTGCGGTAGATTTACAAGAAATTATAATTTTAGAACAAGAATGTTTTTGTAACTTCATGATATGTAAATGTAAATTATTGAGCAGTACTTTTCAAGCATTTAGCAACAATAATTTCATGATATGTGAATGAACATTCTGATTGTTAACGGATATTAACCCAAGTACCAGGTTTGATCCATTTGCTGAGCTGATCAATTTGCTCGTTTGTAAGCGCAATGCAACCATTTGTCCAATTGAAATTATGGTGGATTTCTTGATCGCCTCTACCAATTCCATGAATACCGATATGCCCTCCTAGAGAGGTATTTTGCGGGGGAGTTTTTCCCGAGGTTTTTGCTTCCAAAATAGATAACCACGTTTCCTCAGAAATTCTATTTTCATCCCAAGCACGCTTTGCGGTATCGAGATTTGGGTAATTCAAGCCAAAAAAACGATAGTAGCGGCTTTTTTCGTTAACCCAGCCAATTCTGAACTTACCCAATGGAGTTTTGTCGTCCCGGGTCATTTTTGTCCAAGTAGTGCCATAGCGTCCAATAGCCACATTCTTAAATACTTCTCGAACGACATCGCCTTGCATAACTAACAAAGTGTGCTCCGTCGTATCCACGTCAATCCATATATCATTATTGGATTGCGCAGATTTGCTGAAAGCTGCCAAAGTAAGAAAAGCAATCAAAGAAAATATTGAATAATGGGAAAAAATTTTTTGCAGGATCACGTTATGAAGTTTGAAAATCGAGACGATTAATTATGTCATAATTTCAGCGTTCGTATGCTTAACATTAAGTGCTTATGTGCCTTGCTATTCCAGCTTATGTTGAACAATTGATTGCTGATAATCATGCTATCGTCAATTTATGCGGGGTACGCAAGGATATTTCCCTCGCTCTGGTTGATGATGTGGTGCCGGGTGATTATGTCATTATCCACGCTGGATTTGCATTACAGAAATTGGATCAATTGGAGGCTGCGCATACCTTAGCCTTGTTTGAGGAAATGGCTGCTTACAATAAAGACGATATCTGAAATGCGGAATAAATCCCTATCATGAAATACATTGAAGAATTTCGCGAAGGCAGGCTGGCGCAAAAAATTGCCATCCGGATTGCTGCAGAAACCAATATGCAGCGCAGTTACAATTTTATGGAATTTTGTGGCGGACATACGCACGCCATTTCGCGATATGGGCTTGTCGATATGCTGCCCGACAATGTGAGAATGATTCACGGCCCGGGTTGTCCGGTGTGCGTTCTGCCCGTTGGTCGAGTGGAAAATGCCATTCGATTGGCTCAAATACCGGGATTAATATTGTGTAGTTACGGGGACATGTTACGCATACCGTCAGCAAACGGGATGAATTTGTTGCGGGCAAAAGCGCGAGGCGCAGATGTGCGGATGGTTTACTCTAGTGAAGATGCAATAAAGATTGCCCAGCAAAATCCCAAGCACCAAGTTGTCTTTTTTGCGGTCGGCTTTGAAACCACGACACCGCCTACGGCTATTGCGATCAAAAACGCTCAAGCGCTGGGTTTGCATAATTTCAGCGTATTTTGTAATCATGTGTTAACGCCTTCTGCTATTTCGCATATTTTGCAATCTCCAGAGGTGCGTGAGTTTGGCTTGGTTTCACTGGATGGATTTATTGGTCCGGCACATGTGTCGGTAGTTATCGGTAGCCAGCCGTACCAATATTTTGCTGAGGAATTTCAGAAACCCGTTGTAATTGCCGGCTTTGAGCCATTGGATGTTCTGCAAGCGATATTAATGCTGATCCGCCAAATTAACACAGGTCGCGCCGAAGTGGAGAATGAATTTACCCGCGCAGTATTGCCAAAAGGCAATATTAAAGCGCAATTACTCGTGGCGGAAGTTTTCGAGTTGCGTCGCTCATTTGAATGGCGAGGACTTGGCTTGGTGCCATACAGTGCGCTCAAAATTAAATCCTGCTTTGCAGAGTATGACGCAGAACGGCGCTTCCCGGTTCCTGCATTGTCGATTGCGGATAATAAAGCCTGTGAGTGCGGTGCTATCTTGCGTGGCGTTAAACAGCCGCAGGATTGCAAGATTTTTGGCACAGTTTGCACGCCGGAAAATCCAATCGGTTCTTGTATGGTGTCATCGGAAGGCGCCTGTGCAGCATATTATAGTTATGGGCGATTTCGGAACAAAGATTTTAGTGTGCTACGGAACGATTGATGCCAAATCCAGGGACAGTTAAAGCAGGTTATACGCGGGCCATTGATTTTAAGCACGGTTGCGTGGAAATGAAACATGGCAGCGGCGGGCGCGCGATGGCACAGTTGATTCAGCAATTGTTCGTGGCCGCTTTCGATAACGATTTTTTACGTCAGAGCAATGATCAGGCATGCTTTCAGGGAAGTAATGAGCGCATGGTGATATCCACCGATAGTTATGTCATTACGCCTTTATTTTTTCCCGGTGGAGATATTGGCAGTTTGGCTGTTCATGGGACCATCAATGACATCGCTATGTCCGGTGCCACGCCGAGCTATCTTGCAGCCAGTTTCATATTGGAAGAAGGTTTCGCGCTTTCCGATCTAAAACGTATCGTTGATTCCATGGCGCAATCAGCAATGGCCGCTAGTGTGCCGATTGTTACGGGTGATACCAAAGTCGTGGAGAGAGGCAATGCGGATGGCGTGTTTATTACCACGACAGGAATAGGCAGAATAGCCGAGGGAATCAATATTTCAAGTGAGAACGCGCGGCCGGGAGACAGAATACTGATATCCGGCACGCTGGGAGATCACGGCATTGCCGTGATGGCATTACGCGAAAACCTGTCGTTCCAAACTAGCATTCAATCCGATACGGCAGCTTTACATGATCTGGTCGCGAATATGGTTGCCGCCGTGCCGGCTATACATGTACTGCGCGATCCGACTCGGGGTGGAGTGGCTACTGTGCTTAACGAAATTGCGCAACAATCAGCGGTTGGGATGATGTTATATGAAAGCCGATTACCGATGCGTGAGCAAGTGAATGCAGCATGTGAATTTTTGGGTTTGGATCCGCTGTATATTGCCAATGAAGGTAAACTTATAGCAATTTGTGGGGCGGAAGATGCCGAAAATTTACTGGATGCGATGCGTAAGCATCCTTTGGGAGAGGATGCTGCCATCATCGGCGAAGTGATCGAAGACACACATTGTTTTGTGCAGATGCAAACTTGTTTTGGCGGCAAACGTGTGGTTGATTGGCTCAGTGGTGAACAGCTACCACGCATTTGCTAATCAATAAAATTGAAGATTCTTTTTCTTACCCATAGCTTCAATAGCTTGGCTCAGCGTTTGTTTGTGGAGTTGTTTCGCTGTGGTCATGATCTCTCTATTGAATTTGATATCAATGACAGCGTAACGCAACAGGCGGTTGAGTTGTTTCAACCCGATTTAATTATTGCGCCATTCCTTAAGCGTGCAATTCCGGAAATAGTCTGGCGTAAAGTGACATGTTTTATCGTTCATCCCGGGATTATCGGAGACCGAGGCCCTTCCGCATTGGATTGGGCGATTATGCATGGGCGGCAGGAATGGGGGGTAACGGTATTACAAGCCAATGCCGAAATGGATGCTGGCGATATTTGGGCAGCGGAAAAATTTCCGATGCGGCTAGCCAGGAAAAGCAGTATATACCGCCATGAAACGACTGAAGCTGCAACCACCGCTGTTTTGACTGCCGTAAAGCGGTTCGAATCGGGCGCATTTAAACCGGTTCCGTTGGATTGCTCGTGCACAGATGTACTGGGCCGATTGCATGCGCCGATCCGGCAGCTTGATCGCAGGGTTGACTGGCAGCATGACAACACCCTTACGGCATTACGAAAAATACATGCTGCTGATGGGTTTCCCGGTGTTCTGGATACGTTTTTTGGCAAATCCTATTATCTGTTTGATGCTTGCCGTGAAGAGTACTTGACGGGTGAGCCTGGAGAAATTGTAGCCAAATGTAACAATGCCATTTGCCGGGCTACCGTGGACGGTGCAATTTGGATTGGCCATTTAAAGCCTAAATATAATGCTGAGCCGGCATTAAAATTGACAGCTACGACTGTGCTGCACGATTACCTCCAGAGTGTGCCGGAAGTGCCCTATGATCCTTTCAGTATGGAATCCGGTGACACATACCGGGATGTCTGGTTTGAGCAGAAAGATGGCGTCGGCTATCTCTATTTTGAGTTTTATAATGGCGCTATGGATAGCGGACAATGCAAACGTTTACGGGATGTTTATCTAAAAGCAATTGAGCAGGATGTCCGGGTTATTGTACTCATGGGGGGGGCTGATTTTTGGAGTAACGGTATTCATCTCAATTCTATTGAAAATGCCGAAAGTCCCGCAGATGAATCCTGGCATAATATTAACGCGATGAACGACTTGGTGCATGCCATCATTACCACTGATCGGCAACTGACGATCGCTGCTTTGCAGGGTAATGCCGGTGCCGGCGGAGTTTTTCTTTCGCTGGCTGCCGATTATATTTTTGCGAGAGAGAGCGTTATTCTGAATCCTCATTATAAAAATATGGGCAATCTGTATGGTTCAGAATACTGGACTTATCTTTTGCCTCGCCGCGTCAACCAGTGCCAGGCCCAACAGATTATGCAACATCGCTTGCCGATCGGCGCAAGGGAAGCGCGCGATAATGGATTGATCGACGATTGTTTTGCAGTAAGTGGTGAAGATTTCAAGAAAAAAATCCATTGCCTTGCTGTGGCCATTGCAACTGATGCGGGTTTTCCTGAATTGCTAAAAAGGAAACAATATCGGCGTCAAGTGGACGAGCAATTGAAACCGCTGCAGCAATATCGCAACGAAGAACTGGATTGCATGCGATTAAATTTTTATGGTTTTGATCCTAGCTATCATGTTGCGCGCTATCATTTTGTTTACAAAATACCTCATGGCTGGACGCCGCGTTATCTTGCCCGGCACCGGGCATTAAAATGAGCTAGATAGGCGCATTCAAGTTATGTACAGGTGGTGGCTTCGGGGTTAAATGGTGGGATCGAATTCAGGTGGTCTATCGACGGGCGGGATAGCACCTGGACACTTTTTAGCGGTTGCCCACTGCTGTATTGCATCGTATTCACTTTTTAGTTGCACATACTCAGCTTCTTGCTCTTTGTTTCCTCCCAGCGCAAACAACGCGCTCCATGAGAGCGATAAATCACTGCCAAGAGTCCACTGATCTTTAGCGGGTGTTTTGTCATTGGATTTGCCCATTAATTGATTAACCCTGGTCTGAATCCGTTCAATCTCCGCTGATAATTCCTCACAACTATAGGTTTGGAATTGTGCCGATGAGACATACGAAGCATGATGTTCCGGCGATGTTGCGCAGCTTGATAGTATCAAGGCAGTGGTTAGCAATACTGCCGTAATTGGTCGTTTCATGACATCCACTCCTTTTTTACTGTTTTTATTTGGCACTTAATTGCAATTTAGCTTTTTTTAAAACTAATTAAAATTGTACACCGTTCTTTGTGCTTCTACCTTATATCAGTGTACAGAACATATCGAACCTATGCGAATCCGCCGAATAGCTTGTTCGAGAAGAATCAAATTTTGTTTTGCTGATTGACATGATACCCTTCCGGTATTTTTTGTATGCCGATTGATCCTTAAATTAATACGAGTCGATGAATAATTTAAATGAATACGATAGAAATTTATCAAAACCGGGTGATGAGAAGGCTGAGCCCATTAAAACTGTAAGGGTGAACAATTGCACTATTACGCTTCTGGGGACCGCGCACGTTTCAAAAGCCAGTGCGGATAAAGTGCAAGAATTAATCGCCACGGAAAAGTATGACGCTGTGGCAGTTGAGTTATGTCCGAGCCGCCATAAGGTCATCGTCAATCCCGATGCAATGGCCAAGATGGATTTGTTTCAAGTGATCAAAAACGGTCAGGCGAGCATGGTTGCTGCCAGCTTAGCCTTAGGTGCTTTTCAGCAACGCATGGCCGAGCAATTAGGCATTGAACCGGGTGCGGAAATGCGTGTCGCGATCAAAGATGCGCAAGCCGCCAAATTGCCAGTTTTGCTGATAGACCGCGAAATCGGTACGACTATGAAGCGAATATATCGTAGCGTGCCGTGGTGGAAGCGTATGAACTTGTTTGCCGGCCTAATTGCCAGTGTGATCAGTAAAGAAAAATTCAATGCTGATGAAATAGAGCGGTTAAAAGAAGGCGATGTACTCGAGAGCTCCTTTGCACAATTTGCCGAGAACGAGAAAGAATTATTCCGCCCGCTTATCAGTGAGCGCGATGAATATATGAGCGCCCGGCTTATCAAGGAATGCAAGGAGAATGGCTATCAGCACATTTTGGCGGTAATTGGCGCCGGACACCTGAATGGTATGGTGCGGCAACTCGAAGCACAAAAAATTGCCGATCCTGACGAACAGATTACCCAGCTTGAAACTATTCCACCTTCTTCCAGTTGGTTCAAATATTTGCCTTGGCTCATTGTGGCATTAATTGTGACGGGTTTTGTCATTGGGTTTATGCGTAGCCCGGAAATGGGGACAGCCATGGTGATCGACTGGATTGTCATCAATGGCGGTTTGTCGGCTATTGGTGCGGCTATTGCTTTTGCTCACCCGCTTTCAGTATTGACCGCATTTTTAGCGGCTCCCCTGACATCCTTAAATCCAACGATTGGCGCTGGCATGGTGGTCGCAGCGGTGGAGACTTATTTACGCAAACCCAAAGTAGGCGATTTTAACCGACTCAGAGCGGATACAACATCTCTAAAAGGGTGGTGGAGTAATCAAGTTACGCGCATTTTACTGATATTTATTTTCTCAACGCTGGGTTCAGCCATCGGTACTTACGTGGCTGGATTCAGGATTTTTGAGCAATTGAGCGGTAATTGAGGAAAAGGGTTGGACATGTTCGGTTTTTTTGAACGCCTGATTCCTCCTTATCCACCGGAACATCCGGTCGAGCCACCTAAGGGGTTGTACCAATTCTGCCGCCACTATATCCGAGGAATTGAATTTCATCTGATGCTGCTTGCTCTATTGACATCCTTGCTAGCTGTTAGCGAAGCCCTGTTATACAGTGTGCTGGGACAAATGGTCGATTGGCTGGCGGAAAAGAAAATCGAAAACTTCTTTGATAGCGAATGGCCCACTTTGCTGGGTATGGCAATCTTTATTCTGATATGGATTCCCCTACTGGTGCTTGTACATGCATTGGTAATTAACCAGACACTGATGGGCAATTTTCCGATGCGTGTGCGCTGGTTATCACATCGTTATCTGCTTAATCAGAGCTATGGGTTCTTTCAGCATGAATTTAGTGGCCGAATAGCTACTAAAGTAATGCAAACAGCCCTGGCAGTACGCGAAACGGTGCTGAAACTACTCGATGTCATATTGTTTGTTACGGTTTATCTTACTACTACATTGTTTCTGGTAATTAAAGCCGATCCTTACCTTTGTTTGCCAATATTGGTTTGGTTGTTTTTGTACATCGGCATATTGTCGTTTTTTGTACCGCGTTTAAAACGCATTTCCACCCTCCAAGCTGATGCGCGCGCATTGATGGCCGGGCGCATCGTTGATAGTTACACAAATATTTTGACGTTAAAATTGTTTTCCCAGAGCCAGCGGGAGTCGGCCTACGCTAAAGCGGGCATGGAAGAATTCATGGCCACGGTTTATCCACAAATGCGTTTAGCGACCGGATTGAATTTCAGCGTTTGGACGATCAATATGCTGATGGTGTTTGCAACGGGCGCGCTGGGATTGCTGATATGGCAGCAAGGCGACATCAGCCCCGGGGCGATTGCGATCGTCATGAGTTTGGCGATTCGCATGACAGGTATGTCGCATTGGATCATGTGGGAAGTCAACGCCTTATTTGAAAATATGGGTACCGTGCAAGATGGCATGAACACGATTTCCAGACCGCAACTCATAACGGATGCGCCTGATGCGGTAAAGCTGAAAGTGCCGCGAGGCGCAATTGATTTTAATCGGGTTGGTTTTTCCTACCATCCGCAGCAACAAGCATCGCTGTCAATTTTTTCCGACCTCAATTTGCATATCGCCGCCGGCGAGAAAGTTGGTATTGTCGGTCGATCGGGTGCAGGCAAGTCAACATTTGTCAACTTGTTATTACGTTTCTATGATGTCCAACAGGGCTGTATCGCCATCGACGGCCAGGATATTCGCGCCGTTACGCAAGATAGCCTGCGAGCCAATATTGCCATGGTAACGCAAGATACCTCATTGTTGCATCGCTCGGTGCGCGACAATATTCTATTCGGCAGGCCGGATGCAACCGATGCGCAAATGATTGCAGCCGCCCAACAGGCTCAAGCGCATGAGTTTATTCAGGCATTGCGCGACATCAAAGGCCGCACCGGCTACGATGCGCATGTGGGTGAACGCGGTGTTACGCTTTCAGGTGGGCAGCGCCAACGCATTGCGATTGCACGGGTACTGCTTAAGAATGCGCCCATTTTGGTTTTGGATGAGGCCACTTCCGCTCTGGATTCCGAGGTGGAAGCCAGCATCCAGCAAAGTTTATATCAACTCATGGAAGGCAAAACGGTGATCGCAATCGCACATCGGCTTTCTACCATCGCCGCGATGGATCGCCTTATCGTATTCGACAAAGGCCATATCGTCGAACAAGGTAGTCATGCCAAATTGATCGCGAATAATCAGCATTATGCACAACTATGGAATCATCAATCGGGAGGATTCTTAGGGCTATAAGGTAAAGAGTGAAGAGAGGGATCGTATGACAGCCTCGATTCTTGTCAGTCCGGTAAGTAGATTAATTGGTAAAAATGATACAAAAGAATTCTGCAAAATGGATGATTTGTCTTGGAACTGCTTGGTAAAACCGTTTTATTCGTGAAATGCAATAAATTAGACGGGTAAAGCCTTATTTCTCTGTTCTTGTAATCGTAACTCGGCATGTTTAAATCGGGGTATTTAAAAATTAACCTCATTTATCGCGCGCATGCCACGACAATTTAGCGTAACCAACACCGGCTTCCTGGTAAACGGGATGTTGCTGCTCGGTTTTTTTGTTATCGCCATATCCCCTGCCTTGGCATCTAAGAATCTGGAACAGATGAGCCTGGAAGAATTGATGAATGTCACCATCGTGGGTGCTTCAAAATATGAGCAAAAACAACAGCAAGTCGCGGCTGCTGTCAGCGTGATTACTCGTCAGGATATCAGGAATTTTGGCTGGCGCACATTGGGAGAAGTGCTGGCCAGTTTACCGGGAATTTATACGACTTATGATTATCAATACGATTTCCTAGGTGTACGCGGTTTTGGTTTGCCAGGCGATTTCACGACACGGGTGTTGGTTACGATCAACGGTAATCGCATCAACGATGCGTCCTATGACCAAGGGCCGGTGGGACGTGATTTTCCGCTTGATATCGATTTGATTGAAAGGATTGAATTTGTTCCCGGCCCCGGTAGCGCCGTGTATGGTCAGAATGCCATGCTGGGTGTGGTCAACATTATTACCCGAAAAGGCGCCGATGTGAAAGGCGCTGAACTCTCCGCTTCCTTCCAAACAGCAGAAACCATGCCGCAGGAGCGAGCAACCTTTGGTAAAAAATTCGACAATGGCATTGATGCGATTATTTCCTTCTCAGCCTTGCAGGCAAGGGGAGCCGATCGATTTTTTGATTATGGTGAAACGGGTATTTCCGGTATCGCGCATCGTTTGGATGGAGAAAACATCAAGCAAATCTTTGCCAGTGCATCGCGGGGGCCACTTTCATTCGATTTTGTGTATGGCGACCGTAAAAAGGAAGATCCCACCGCAGCGTATTTTTCCGATCCATTAATAACCGGACAATTTATCCGGGACAAACGTTTAAATACACAAATCCAGTACAACGACAATTTCGCCAACAATACGTTAAACGTGTTGGGCAGGATATTTCTAGGTAGATACGATTGGGATGGCCTTTTTACCTATGGTGGCGAGCGCACTCTATCGACCGGGCCGAGTGATTGGCATGGCGCGGAACTGCGGTTGCTTTCAACGGCATTGACTAACCATAGCCTGATGCTGGGAGTCGAATATCAATACAATACGCGCATCAAGCAGACGTATCATAATCTGGATAATTCGGAAGACAGCAATCTACTGATTAAAAGCTCAATGGTGCGGACCGGTGTGTATGTCCAAGATGAATGGCGCATTACCGACACGCTTTCAGCAACCGCAGGCTTACGCTACGATTTCAACAGTTGGATTAACAGTCGTCTAAGCCCGCGCGGCGCGCTGATCTGGCAGGCGACACCCAAATCGACTTTCAAAGCGCTCTATGGCCGTGCTCACCGAGCACCCAATTCATTTGAGCGGGATTATGACGATGGGTTAACTCAGGTTGCCAATCCGGGCTTGCGCGCGGAAATGGTTGACACGCTCGAATTGGTTACAGATTATCGTCCTCAACCGGATATGAATCTCCGCGCTACCGCCTATGCATGGGATATGCATAATTTGATTACCTTAGGGATTGATCCATTGTCTGCGCTTACCCAGTATCAGCAGTCATCGGACAAAGTGTTAGCCAGAGGTATGGAATTATCACTCGATAAAACCTGGGATAGCGGAGTACGATTGCGTAGCAGTTATGGTATTCAGAACGCCGAACAACAGAATGCGCATTTGCCCAATTCTCCTTACCATTTGGGAAAATTGAATGTTTCCATTCCGATTCCGTTGATGAAAGGTTTGCGAGTTGGGTATGAATTGCAGTATTTTGGCAAGCGTAAAACGCTTGATGGTACCCATACCAATGGTTATTTTCTTTCCAATCTTAATTTTGTGACGGATGTGCGCTGGGTTAAAGGCTTGGAAGCGTCGCTCAGTATCTATAACTTGTTTAATGAAAATTATCGGCATCCGGCTGCGGATATCAATTGGCAGAATAGTTTTATTCAGCCAGGCCGGACTGTACGTTTGCGGTTGGATTACCGCTTCTGAAGTTAGCTTGATATGACACGCCAAATTACTGATCGTCGTACAAGAAAACGCCCGCCAGCAAACTTCTCGGCAGTCATGCTGCTCTGTGGTTTCTTTATTTGGATCTATTTGCCTGAGGTGCAAGCTGAACAACCTTCCGAGTATCGACTAAAAGTAGCATTTTTGTACAATTTCGCTGCTTATACAGAATGGCCCGAGCAGGTGAGTCAGTCTCTGGATTATTGCATTTATGGTGACGATCCGTTTGGTACCAATTTGCAGTACTTGCGCCAAAGAAAGGTTAACAAACAGGAGGTTGTGGTTAAGTATCCTGCCGACTTGCATGAGCTTGCAGGTTGCCAGGCGGTTTTTATTGCTCGTTCAGTTATCGACAACTTGAGTGCTATTTTGGTGTTGCTGCATGGAAAACCGGTCTTGACAATTGCAGATACTCCTGGCAGTTGCCAACAGGGCGTTATGATCAATATGGCCATCAGTGAAGGTAAAGTGGTTTTTGAAGCCAATCTTGCGGCTGCAAAACAAAACGGGTTAAGGCTTAGCGCACAGCTATTGCGTTTTGCTACAGAAGTTTATCAATGATTGAAAGTTTATCGATAAATACTCATGGGATGGATGGCAGTGGCCCGAAATGTATATTACGTCAATGATGTAGCTTAATAACCACATATTTCTATAAACATTTGTATCGACCTATGACTTATGAAATACTTTCCGGTTATCGGAAAATTCTTACAGAAGATGTTTCGTTCTCATTGGTTAAACGATTTAGTGAATCAATACGGTAAAGTAATAACTAATAGTTAGGATGATTAACATGCCCATACTGAATTCCTCGCAACTTGATCAAATCAGAAGTTTTGATGTGTCTGGAGAGCGTCAGCTATTGCAGAAGTTTTTGTGTATTTTTCTTGACTCGTCTGAAAAATATATGGAACAACTTGAGCAAGCACTGCAAAATGATGATGGAAACAACTTGTACCGGGCCGCGCATACTTTCAAGTCCAGTACGGTGAATGTCGGTGCTGACGCGTTATCCGAGCTATTGCGGCAACTAGAAGAGTATGGCAGAGCAGGGGAAATGGCTAATGCGAGATTATTGCAACAATCGCTACGGCAACAGTATCAGCTCGTCATAGACGAAGTTAAAGCTATCATCGGAAAATCTTGAAGGTAGCGCGATAACTAAAGTTTAATGGAATGGATCAAGGATTAATTTCTATCAAAGGAAAACCGTTAATCATAATTAATTCTCTGAATAGTTGCCCTGTCTCTCTCAAAGTCAAAGCTGGATCGTTTTTATCGATCTTGTAAATGATTCTTTATTTGACGTGGAATGATCATTGTGGATTGCTAGGAGGATAACGCATTGAAGCATTCAATCTCCAGGAGTAGATGATGAAGATCGCTGATGTAAATCAGTTAAAAATTGGCAATCTTTTGCCAAGCCCGAAGGGTGTGGCATTGGCGTTGCTGGAAGCATGCCGGCGAGAGGATGTGACGATGAACGAAATTGCCAGGCTCGTGCAAACGGACCCTGCGCTTTCCGGCCGCCTGCTTCAAAAAGCAAATTCAGCAAATCAAGCCACGCGTGCAATCACCTCCGTTCCCGAAGCAATATCCCGGGTTGGGTTAAGTACGGTCAAGCAATTGGCTATGGGATTCTCATTGATTGACCAGTATCAGAATGGTGCTTGCAAACAGTTTGATTACCAGCAATTCTGGTCGCATTCTTTGCTGATGGCAATTGCCATGCAGGAACTGGCTAGAACAACACGCATATCGGCGCCGGATGAGATGTTTGCGTGTGGTTTGATGGCTCATATCGGTTGCCTGGCTCTGGCTACGATTTATCCCGATAAATACAGTGACTTGCTGGCTGCACAATCGCTCGATAAACCGCTGGTCACACTGGAGCAGCAGTATTTAAAAACGGATCACAATGAATTGACTGCGGCGATGCTGATTATTTTCGGTGTGCCGCATATTTTTGTCGAATCGATCTATTACCATGACATGCCGGATGATTCAGGTTTCTCGGAAGGGTCGCGCCCATTTCAGATTGTGCACTTGCTGTATTTGGGTAATAAGATCGCTGATTTTGGTATTGCGGAAGAATCACAACGGAATGAGCGAATTTCTGAGCTGATGCTATTGGGCGGAAAAATTGGTTTGGATGCGGAATCGTTTGGTACGCTAATCGATCAAGTGATGCACGAATGGCAGATGTGGAGCAAGATGCTCAAGATACCCGCGACAGAGCTTCCCCCGCCATTTCTGAAGATGATGAATGCCGCCGCGCCCCGCCAGGAATCAGATGCTGATTCCAATGCTAATCCACTTCGCATTTTGTTGGTGGAAGATGATCCAACCAGCCTTGTTTTTCTTACAGGCCTACTGGCCGATGCACCCGGCCATACCTTATTTACCGCCAGCGATGGACAACAGGCGTTATCTCTTTCCATGGAAATTTCTCCGCACATTGTGATTACTGATTGGATGATGCCGGTCGTTAGCGGGTTGGAATTGACGAAGTCTTTGCGCACTACCGAATGGGGACAGGGTATCTATATCATCATGCTGACTAGCGGTGAAGATGAAGAAGATGTCATTAAGGCTTTTGATGCGGGTGTAGATGATTATGTGACAAAACCGGTTAACATACGTGCATTCCGTGCCAGACTGAGGGCCGCTTGGCATTACCGCAAATTACAGGAATCTTGGGAACGCGACCGCGAACAGTTAAAACGTTTCGCTGCAGAGCTGGCTGTTACCAATCGTAAGCTGGAACATTACGCATCGACGGATATGTTGACGGAATTGCCTAATCGGCGTGCCGGAATGGAAGTATTGACTGAAGCATGGAGTATTGCTGTCCGGTCAAAACAATTGATGGCAGTAATGCTGGTTGATGTTGATCACTTTAAGCGTATCAATGATAACTATGGACATGCGGTGGGTGACAAAGTGCTCAAACAGATTGCCGCATCGATGAAAGATACTGCACGCAAAGGGGATACTTTCTGCCGGTTAGGCGGTGAAGAATTTTTAATCATTTGCCATCAAGGCAATATCGATGCAAAGTCGATGGTTCTCTTTGCAGAACGAATTCGCCAGTACATTAACAAGCAACAAATAACTATCGAAGAAGTGCCGATTAATATTTCTGTCAGTATTGGTGTGGCCATCAAAGAGGCTGATATGAAGGAAGAAAGCCAATTGATCAATGCTGCCGATAAAGCACTCTACGCAGCCAAACATGCAGGGAGAAATAGAGTTTTTCTGGCATTGGGCGGTAGATATATTAGCTGTACTGCCAACAAACCGGCAAGCTAAGCAGTCTTGGAAAAATTATTTCGGGCTGTGATGAGAAAGTTTACGAAGTGTGATGGTTCAATCTTAAGGCTAAGAACGAATTCTTAGAATTACTGCACGTTTTATAAGATTGTTTAGGATTTCCATACCACCATCCATAACGATATCAGGCCTAGGATGGTTGAGTTCGGTGGCAATTTGCTGCAATAAGGCGCGTCCGGTTTTGTTTGGATTCGTAGAAATTAGATGCAGTAATCGCGCAGTTATTGCGTTGATTTCGATGAAATGAATATCAAAACTGACATCGCGATAAATTACTAAATGGGTTGGCGTGCCGCCGGGATCCGTGGGCTGGAAATCAGGGCCTATTTTTTGAACGGGGAAACGATAGTTCAGTGTCCAGGCGAGGGGGGAAATCACAAGCTTGCCATCAAGCAAATCACCGTCGCTATTTATTGTTGTTTCATCGACTTTTTCATCCAAAATGGATAGCGCCAATTCAACCCATTCATAATGAGCAAGCTCCAGTAAAAAAGGTGGATCGTCCGGCTGCGGCTGACGTTCATGTTCCAGATATTTTAGAAATTCGCGCGGCATTTCCGTGAATAATGGCGTATGTGACAAATGATTGGCAAAATAATCACGGATCATGCTATGCCATCGGTCATCAGGCGTGATTTTGCGTAATACCGGATAGGTGTTGGCTATAAAATCTTCAACGTTGTTATAAAGCAGTTCGCGATAGATTTTCATGCGCCGGTATTCTATCTTCTCAGGACTTGGATTTTTTTCCGGATTACGAATATGTGCTGCAAAGGCATATTGCAGCCGCACAAAATCCGGGCGCTCAGCCGTGTTGTATGTGGTTACGGGCCGGGTCACGGTATTTTGACTGTAAGGTATGGATTCGATTCACTTCTTGCAGTATTTCCGTCAATGGAGGGAAATTAAAATCCCGTTCCAGTAAAGTAGGCATAACACCAAAGTATTGATAGGACTTTTCAAGCAATTGCCAAACTGGGTCTATGACATTGGCGCCATGCGTATCCACTATCAAGTCTTGAGCTTCCTGATAATGTCCCGCGATATGAATGTAACGAATGCGGTTGGCGGGTAATTGCCGTAGAAAGGCGTCGGCATCGTAGCGATGATTAATGCTGTTCACATAAACGTTATTGACATCGAGCAGTAGATCGCAATCGGCTTCCTGCAATACCGCATTGAGAAATTCTATTTCTTGCATTTCCGTGCCGAGCGCTGCGTAGTATGAGACATTTTCGATCACGATGCGTTGCTCCAGGATATTCTGGACTTGCCGAATACGATCCGCGACATAGCGTACAGCTTGTTCTGTGAAGGGAATCGGAAGCAAATCATATAAATGGCCATCATCGCTGCAGTAACTCAAGTGCTCACTGTAATAGCGGATACGGTGTTCTTCCAGAAAACGTTTCAGACGCTGGAGAAAAGCTTGATCCAGCGGAGCCGGTCCGCCGATGGATAAGGATAAGCCATGACAAATAAACGTGAATTTCTCGGTAAGAGCACGAAACTGGTTGCCATAATATCCACCTACATTCATCCAATTTTCTGGTGCTATTTCCCAGAAATTTATATGCTCGCCGGTCTGGTCTGTGAATTCACGCATAAATGCTTTTCGCAAACCAAGACCCGCGCCATGGACAGAGTATTGCTTACCGCCATACATGGATAAATGTCTGCTAAATTACTTTTTGGTATCTTCTTTGTCTGATTTGCTTTCGCCGCTTTTATCTTCCATATCCTTTTTCATGCTACCGCCACATTTGCCTTCACCGCATTTGCCTTCTTTTTCCGGTTTTTTATCAGCGGATTTGCCGTCTTGATCGGGTTTGCCGGTGCCGCTTGCATCAGCCAATTGCATGTAACCGCCGGATAATTCATTCATGGCAAAAGGGTTAGCGCTGGTATCGGCAGAAAGCTGGCTGGTTGCCAGCGTAGTCACGAAAGCGGTACCCACAGCGAGCGAGACCGGTTTAATTAATTTTTTTGTCATAGTGTTTTCTCCATGAAGATTGGTTTATTGGCAATTGAAAATATTAACTTCAAACTAAGTGAAGCTTTATATTTTTACCACAGGTTACGATTTACTTCACTTATTTTAATTCACAAATTACTACTGAGCGGGTTACCGCTCGAGATTCTTTGTTGAGCAGAGTAGCGATAACATATTAACGCCTGCACGGAAAGTATTAGTTTCAGAACGATCCAGCAAGATACAGGGTTTTCCGGAACATTGACAATAATGCTTAACAATCAGGAAAGCTTCATGATTGATACAATCGATCGGGCAGATTATCATGTCTGTTTGATCCAATAGCTGGGATAATCTACCCAGGTTATCACTGGAGCTGCCATGAAACGTCAATAGTTTGCCGCCTGAATCTTCAATTAATTGCTGGTACTGCGGATATAACCTAGCACGGCCGCCAATGCACAACACAGAATATCCTGTTAAATAACAATTTTGCGACGCGAGGTTTAGATTCTGAGTTTTGCTCTTGATTAATGGTGCCCAATGAATCCCGCTTGCGTTATTGCTAGCCGTTGGCGAGGTCGTGGAGGGCTGACGTGAGTGTTTAAGCTTCGATTCAACGTGACCGACTTTTCCGTGTATTAAGAAGTGTTCATTGATGCGATTGACTAGATTGTCTAATTTGTGCAAACAAAAAGATAATAGAGCATCGACGAAGGCAGAATCTGCGAAAGAAAAGTGAGAAATGGTGGGTTGGGATTCGATATTGGCAAATGCCTGCTTTTTCATAAGTTTCATGATCGGATCTCCTACAAATCATCAGCAAGTAAAAAAACGGCTGGCTGACCTGAAGGAAGCAGGCTGGCTGGCTAAATGTGCCGCCGAAGAAGGAGGAGCAAACTTCGGCGACAATGGAAAAACTATACCTGGCTTTGCAGCCAATTATGAATACCGATTTTTTGCATGACTTCAAGCTGTGTTTCCAGCCAGTCAATATGCTCTTCGGTGTCTTCAAGAATTTTTTCAAATATTTCACGGGATACATAATCTTGCGCTGATTCGCATGCAGCGATCGCACGCACTAACGTATCTCGCGAAATGTGTTCGAGCTTTAAATCGCACGCGACACATTCTTCGGCTGTTTCACCAATCATGAGTTTGCCGAGATCTTGCAAATTGGGAAGGCCTTCCAGAAATAAAATGCGCTCAATCAAAGTGTCGGCATGTTTCATTTCTTCGCATGACTCATCAAATTCATGTTTACCCAGGCTATTAAATCCCCAGTTTTTATACATGCGTGCATGGAGAAAATATTGATTAATTGCGGTTAATTCATGTTGTAGCTGTTGATTTAGCAAACGAATAATGTCTACATTCCCTTTCATTTTTGCTCTCCTAAAACAGATATCGAATGTATAAATTGCATTTCGAAGTATCGTATTGATTTTTATACTTATGAATATTGTAAATTGTTACTAATGATAGTTTTCCTGCCGTATTGCTCGCAATTAACTGCTATATACAAATATACACGATATGTTTGGAGTCCACTACTTGTTAAGAATTAGCTTCCCGTTACGGGTACGACGCAAAGAATAATGTTCGCCATTATGCAAAATAAGGATTACGTCGGTATTTTTAAATAAGCTATTACTATCTATCGGTCCGCTTAAGCTATGCGGAGTAGATTGCTGTAGATTTCTAAGCTTTGTTTGTGCAAGAATCAAAGTTTCCATAAGTCGAAAAAGTAAAATTTTATATGAGAATGATTCTCATTATATTTATCTTCTTAGTAAAGTGCAAGAAATAGTTAGAAATTTATGATTTATAGGTGCGGTTTCGAAATTATTTTTGATAATTGACTGATATTATTTTGTTTATGAGAAATTGAGATGGCAAGATTTTTTGTTTCGGAATATGTAGTGGCAGATTAAGGTGTGAAAGTTTGCAACAAGAGATGATTGAATCGAATAAATTGGAATAAATGGCGAATACGGGTTGGCAGCTTTTTGGTCTCTAAGTAAAAATGCTAAGTTTTAAAGGATCTTATGATTGAGCGGCGTAATTTTTATCGGATTTTACATGTTCAGCCGGATGCTTCAATGGCGGTTATCCGCGAGAATTACCGGGTATTGATGCAAAAACTTAAGATTCATCCCGAATTAAGTGATTCGAATTGGAACGAAAGTTTGCTTGATATTGCCTATGACACACTGCTAGATCCTTATAAACGGGCAGCTTATGATCATGAACTATTACAGCGCTATCATATACGGACACTCAGTCATGGAGCGTTCGGTTTAAACCTTGATATTGAATTGGATACGCAACAAACTGACAATACAGCTAAACTGAATCAGCGAAATTTATATCGCATATTGCAAGTTCAGCCGGATGCACCTATGACAGCCATTCAGGCAAGCTATCAGGTTTTAAAAAAAGATTTACAGCAAGACCCGGCTTTGTTGGATGCAGCTTTTCGGATACTCTCAAATCCCAAAGCTCGCAAACACTATGATGAATTATTTGCGATGAGTAATTTTTCTCGAGCATCCGGAAAGACCAGCGAAGCAAATATTGAACCGGCAGAATGCCGGGGTGTTGATGGCGCCTTTTTGTCAGAAATGGATTGTTATCAAGCAGTGATTACCGATTATTGTTTTTTTTGCAAGACACCCTATCCGACACAAACAAATGCCTATCTAAGCGAGAGCTGCCTCGAGTGCGCGAGTCCGTTAGCTGCTTTGCACAGTGAAAATTTCGTCTCGTCCCGGCGTGTGTCGACACGAACCACTGTGCGAGGAGAATTTGTTTTTTACTTATTTTGGCCGGGTGCACCCTATCAAGGCTCATTTCAGGATCTGTCGCCCACTGGGATACGATTCCTGACGCAGCAGGCAATCGATGTGCATGACATCATAAAAATCGATGCACCTAACTTGAAGGCAGTGGCTGAAGTGACACGAATACACACTGAAGGAAGAGAAACTTGTGCCGGAACGCGTTTTATTACCGTCAAATTCGATTCGCATCGCGGTAATTTCGTGACAGTCCAAGCGTAAGATAATATGCAACCTATTCGAAATTGTAATGTTTTTATTTGTATGGATAAAAACAGACTGCTGACATGTTGAATGAAAATAAATTAGAATTTCATTTTTGTCTGCGGTGATATTATTCGGATTTTATGGCTACCTTCTTACGTCAAACAAAACAGATTATGAAAACAGATTCAGTCTTACATGATATCGTGGCATTGCGTTCATCCGCTGCTGAAGCTTGCGGTTTATTGAAAATACTCGCCAATGAGGATCGTTTGCTGATTTTATGCGAACTTAGCCAGGGAACGCGAAATGTTGGGGAGTTGGAAGAGCTGCTCGAGATTCACCAGCCTACGCTTTCTCAGCAATTAACCATATTGCGTGAAGAAAAACTAGTCGCTACCGAGCGTAAAGGCAAATATATTTACTATAGTTTGGCAAGTCCCGAAGCTTTTCAGATTATGGAAACTTTGTTTAATCTCTATTGCAAAGATCATGCTTCCTGATGATGCCGGCTGATAATAGCAACGCACAAAGTTCGTGTAGTTTTAAGGATCTTAAAAAAGGAAGACCCTGATCTCTAATCCTAAAGTGCTGAAGCGGTAAGCGTACAGCTTACGTGTTGGTTGCTTTATATTCCGTGGTATATGCAGTTAGCGTCCTGGCGGTTAATTGCTTCTTTGTTTACCATAGCGGTTTCCCCTAACTCTAGCCTCGTAGAAAATCAATGTTCTGTGGTTTCAGATAGTAGCGGATTTGCCAAGGCTCTGATGTTTGTTAATTGAAATCATTCCAGTTAACCGACATCGTTGTAAGGGTAGTTTAAGGGAACTGTCATGCTTGTCGAGGCGAAGTGGTCAAGGGAAGTCTCTGAAAGTTGTTCTGGCTTCTGTTACGTAGCGTTTATGACAGTAACGCTACGCCAATTCTTGTAATCATAACTCGCTGACATTTCTTTGCTTCGATCGATTTCAATCAAGATCCATCTACATGTGTGATTTATCACATATTTTTCAGCGCAGTGAATTTAATCTATGTTCACTTCGATTTTTTCGGAGCTTTTTTGATTGAAATTAAGTAAGGAGAAAATGATGGCGATAAAAATTCATGGTACTCATAGGAATGATGTCCTGGATGGCACACTTGGAAATGATGAAATATATGGTTATGGTGGTCACGATATCCTGGATGGCTATGACGGGCACGACGTGCTGTATGGACACGAAGGTAACGATACGCTCTATGGTTGGGCTGGCAACGATAACTTGTATGGCGGTTTCGATGATGATTCGTTAGATGGCGGGGATGGCTTCGATTCGCTGTATGGGGAGCTTGGCAATGACGTTCTCGAAGGTCATGTAGGCGATGATGTCCTGGATGGCGGGGACGGGGCTGATTTAATGCGGGGAGGTGTGGGTTCTGATACGTTCTACGTTGACAATATCGGCGACCAGGTAATTGAGCTTTATGATATTGAATCA
>CAADGS010000093.1 GCA_900696615.1 uncultured beta proteobacterium | reverse complement strand
TTCTTGACTTCGCTTGGAATTTTATTGGGTTTTATTTTAGGTTGGGGAATCAGTTTGATTTTGGTATTTATTGTTAACCCGCAGTCTTTCCACTGGACAATGCAAATGTATGTGCCATGGCGTTGGTTGTTCGCAATGGCTGCAATGTTGTTGTTTTCAGCGGCACTGACAGCTTTGTTTTCGGGACGCAGCGCGGTTTCCAATCAGGTTGTACGTGCGGTACGGGAGGATTGGTAATGACGCGGATCAAACCTGGTAGTGGAGTTATTGCTTTTGTGATGTTGTTTCTCAGCGTGCTTGGAATTGAAGCTATAGCTGAATCAACACGATTGCAACCGGTCACGCCTGATTACAAGTTGTCTTTTCCCTTGGATTATGGTGCGCACGATGATTTTCGCATTGAATGGTGGTATATCACCGGTTGGCTGGAAACGGAAGATAAAAAGCCATTGGGTTTTCAAGTAACATTTTTTCGCTATGCAACGGAACAGAATTACGATAATCCCAGCCAATTTGCTGCGAAATATTTGATTATTGCGCACCTGGCATTATCAGATCCTGCCGTGGGTAAGTTAATGCATGCCGAAAAGTCAGCGCGAGAGGGTTTTGGTCTCGCTTATGCCAAACCAGGCAATACCGAGGTGAAGCTGGATAATTGGATGCTGGTACGTGAAGAAAATGGCCGTTATCAAGTTGACATGCAAGCCGATGATTTTGGTTTGCAATTAACATTTATACCCACGCAAAAGGTAATGTTGCAAGATCAAGATGGTTTTCCCGGAAAGGACCCAAGCCGGAACAGGCAAGCTATTATTATAGCGAGCCGCAGTTAAGCGTCAGCGGCAAGATTTTCCGCCATAATAAACCTACGACGGTCAGTGGCCGTGCCTGGCTTGATCATGAATGGTCAACAGCATTGCTTGATTCTGAAGCGGATGGCTGGGATTGGGTTGGTGCCAATTTGGATGATGGCTCAGCATTGATAGCATTCCAAATTCGACGTAAAGGGGGGGGGAAGTATGGAGTTATGCCGCACTTCGGGATGGTTCCGGTAACATGACTTTTTTCGAACCTGAAGAAATAGAGTTTACCCCGATACGTACTTGGCGATCGCCACAAACTGATGCAATTTATCCGGTAGCCATGCGTATCCGCACCGGTGGACTTGAATGGTTGCTTACCCCCTTACTGGACGATCAGGAGCTGGATTCGCGCCAGTCAACTGCAGAAATTTATTGGGAAGGCGCGGTGACGCTTACTAAAAATAATAAACCCGTTGGGCAAGGTTATTTAGAGTTGACGGGTTACGTAAAATCTTTGACACTGTGAGTCTTGCTTATTTGAGTTGAATGGATTTTGTTATTTGTTATGATTAGATTGTCTATAAATCAATAAGATAGGTATAAATTGTATCCATAAAAGATGGTTGCCGAGAAATTTCTTAATGATAAAGTTAAGTATAGTGAATTCCAATACTTTCATTGTTGGTAAATGTGAGTTAGAATTTATAAAATTGATAATCGTCATAGTAGTACTAATTGATTATTGTGAGTAATACTGAGAAATTCGATTCTTTATTTTTTAAAGAAAAGAGAGAGAGTTACACAATCGCAATTTTTGGGATTGTGAGCGTAGGGGAGCCGATCAAATTGGCTTGTAGTATTAAGTAGTTGTTAGTTAAAAATTCTTTAAACAAGGAGGATGCAATATGGCCGAAATTAATAGAAGAGAAACAGATGCACAACTTCTGAGATTGTTTTTCATTTCAACTGCAGCATTTATTGTTATTGGAGCAATCGTATACGGTATATTCTAGGCACATTATTGCTGTCTGGAATGATTTTTAGAATATAGCAATCACTGTAAAAAATATAAATGCCCATTTAACGGGATTACCGTTAAATGGGCATTTGTTTGATTTTAATATTAAAAAAGTTTCATTTAAAAGCCAGTAATATTCTTTTAAGATGTAACTATAAATTATTTCTAATAAATCTTAGAATTCCCCTGATTTGATGTAGGGTTGCGACCATAAAATAACTTGAATCAGCACGGATTTCCGCCATGCATCTTGCATGCGATCAACATCATCGCGCGAGTGACCGCCTTTTTCCAAGAAAGGACGGAGCGTTGTCGTAATGGGGATAAGAAGCGCGAAAATATAATGAACGTGAATGATGGGTACTGAGTTTACATTGTCCGTACTGTTTTTCTTACTGCTATGATGCCGTAAACCAATTTCATATTGATAGTTGAGCCAGTTTTGATCGTATTCAGCTTTGGCCGTATCGAGAATCCATTGTCCAAAGCGCTTGCGTACCGCTCCCAAATAATCCATATTAGGCTGGCCGTCTGCGGCATTAGTAAAATAATGCAATAAAAACGGAGTTGAACCTACAAAGCCATACCATACATCCAGAATTTGCTCAGTCTGGTCTTTAAGAATATCGTGCGACATCTTTAAATAACGCACATCATCATCGCCAAAAAGCGCGGCTTGTTTGAGTTTGGCAAAATCATCCATTGATACGGGAGATTTTTGTAATGAAGCGCTGCCATAGGTATAGCCAGGTATGTTTGCTGTCATATATTTTCCTTTTTTATTCAATGTTAATCATCATAGATAACCATCCGGTTACGCTACGCTTTTAAAATCATGCGATCATGCAATGAATTTTCGCCGCAGATTATATAGAAAAATCAGCTAAATGAATATTTAGCTTATCTTCAAATAAGTTACAACATACGAAAAATCAAAAGTTCTTTTCTTTCTGCAATTGATCAAAGGGCATACTATTTAACTATTGATACTCGCATTGAAGACTTCTAATTACTTTAAAAATCAATCGTCCATTGTGTTAAGAATGCGCTGAAATCCGCATTGTTCCAGCCGTTAGTGCGCGCGCCCGCTCCGCCCGAATATCCTTCAGTATTCGTGATGGGTGTTCTTGACGTATTAATATCGAGCATATGAACGACATTGGCTTGAAATTTAACATTTGAATGCGGGTACCAGTTTAAACCGAATCTCAACATATCCGCCCGACCCCCTTTGATGACACCTGAATTCATATCAATATAATCATAACCAAATGCAATTTCCCAAGCGCCCCAACCCGCACCATTCCATTGAAATGGACGATGAGGTTTAATCCGATTTGCCGCGCCGTTGCGGACATGGTAAGCCTTAGATTCGCCAGTCAGGAAGTAGCTTGCGAAACCATAATAACCGGTTAAATGTTCGCCATCGTAACCAACACCGTTGATATTGGTGCGCAAATATTCACCTTGTAATGATAGTGGACCATAAACAAACCAAGACTCTGCGCCATAACGATCGTAACTGGTAATTTCCCTGCGATTTGGATCGTTCAGTGCGCCACTACTCAAGTTACCAGTGTTCAGAATATTGGTTCTGTCTACATTAGTTCCAGGGAATGCGAAGAACGACATGCCGCCCCCGCCGCCAATTTGCCCTTCGCCAACCATTGTGCCATCAGCCCGATATTGTGTGTTTACCGCGGTGTGCCCTGCAGAAATCCCGACATGAAAGAATTTTGTGTCATCGATCATCCAAGGCCTGCCACTGATACGACCTATGCCTTGCCAACCGCTATCGCCGGAGCCATTGTTGCGATTCTGATTGCCATTGGCATTAACAGAGGTAGATGCTGATGACCAGGAGCCAATCGGTTCTGTTTGAAACGCCAAGCCGGTCTGCCATCTTTTGACTGCATAATTGGCGCCAATACCGGTTTTATAGGTGTTGGGATTATCGACAAATGAATTGACTGACATATGGCGTTCAATGAACGTGAGATAGCGATTGCTGGCTGCTTCTTCCAAACTGAACGGCTCCTTAAATGAGCCGACTTTGTAGGACAATGCATCGGTATGATTTAACCGGACAAATGCGTCGGTAATGCCTGACCCAACTGATCCGTTGCCACGGCTGAAGTCATATTCGAATTTATAATCCCAAATTTTAAAAAATGTTCCTTCAACACCTAAACGTGCACGACGAATATTCATACCGCTATTCAATTCATTTGCGGTATTGGATCCGAACGCTGGATCGGGTTCATTGATAAAGTTATATTGTGAGGCCGGTTGTATCCGACCATTGAGCGAAATTGAAAAATTTCCGTCTTTTGTGCTCCAGTGCAAACCTCGGTCATCGAATGTTCCATGTATCTTTTCTACTTCTTTCATGCGCTCTTCGAGTATTGAAACTTGATTGACCAGACGTGCCTTTTCGGCTTTTTCAGCGATTCTGGTAAGGCGCTCTGCTGATTTATCTTTACCTTCTTCAGACTGATTTTCCTCAACTGATACAGATTTAATTGCATCCGGTTGCTCCGCTGGTTTTGCCGATGCATCCGCTGTTACTGGCGTTTCGGTTTTTCTTTGTGCACTTTCGTCCTTTACATAAGTACCCATATGAATCCGTCCAGGGCCTGGTTCCGCAAAGACTTGTTTGGTTTTTTTGTCGACATACAAATCCAATGCATAGCTATTAGATGTATAAAAAAGAATTATTGCAGTTGCAGCGGTTACAGTTAATTTGAGTGATTGCATAATTTATTTCTGATCCGAAGTTTGAAAAACAAATAAAGCTGCAATCGTTATATATGAGAGATGTTACATTTTTATGACAATGACATTTTCTTTACAATTTTGTGAAATAATTTTTTGGTATAAATAAAAAATTATTAACTATTAAAACATTGGGGCTTAGTTTTAACAGATTCAACACTTGACATTTTGTCAAAACTGTTTGTCATGAAAGTCGAAGCATCATTATAATTTCACCCGGGACGGGAACTTTCGCTAGAAATTGATCTGTCTAAATTTTACACGAGAGAATTTGTCTCTCTGTTCTAGGTAAAATTCTATTAATTAATTCTTAATAGGAGGTAATAAAAATGGCAACAACATACGGCACGACAAGCGCTAGCAAGAGTGCGGATTATGACATGTCGCTGTGGTACGATTCGAAGTACTACAAGCTGGGATTGATAACGATGCTGCTGGTGGCGATATTTTGGA
>CAADGS010000092.1 GCA_900696615.1 uncultured beta proteobacterium | reverse complement strand
CGCATCGGTGACATTCTGTTTATTGATGTCTTTTTGCAGGAGTTCACTCTCGAGTTCTTTAAAGAACGGGCTTTTATCATCGCGTAGATTGCTTTCAATCCAGTTTTCTGGATACAAAAAAACTTTGCGGTTGGCTTCCCATACCCGGTAACGCTGCATCCAGTCCCAACGTTGCCTATCCAGCACATCGGGTTTAACGCCATCATGTTCCTCCTCCAACCCTAGAAAACAACGCTGTATAAAGAGTTGCACCGATGAGATCGCTTGTTTGATGCGTGAAGTTTCCATGCAAGCATCCATCTGCACATCGATCAGGAAATATTCGAATAGGCCATCGGCATCCACCACATTCCAAGCAATCAATTCCGGTTGCTGCAGTAGATAGGCAGTCAACGCATCGCGTTGATGATTGCGTAGTTCGTCATTCAAAGGTTTGACGACTTGCTCCCAATCCGTTTGATTATATTTGGCACGTATGCTGTTTTTGATGCCGTCGGCAATTGCACGGCATTTTCTGAATTTGGAAGTCGGTATCGCCCAATCAAACAACAAGTCAATATCTATACCGATTTTATCGGCGACTTCCAAGGCTTCTTGCAGCTTGAGCAGATTCTTTTCGTTACGATAATCGTCCAGCTTGGCAAGATTGAAATGATTTGCCGCGATCAATTGTTCGATGCGTTCTTGTTTCCATGTCGTCAATTGATTGATCTTGTCACTGAGCTCGTTAACGTCAGATGCACCATCATAGATCCAGTTCCAAAAATCCAGCATATTCAGCTTGGCCTGTGGCAGAGAATTCCGCAACCGAACATAAGCCTCCAAACGTAGCCACTGGTCCAATGTTAGCGCATTGAGATTCAGATTCTCGAATTCGACTTTGTGCCGATCCAAGAATCGAATCTCGTCTGCACTTAAATCAAAGCCAGAAACCAGTATCGCTGCTTTCTTCAGCAATATCATCGCAGGTTCGCATTGCTTGGAGGCAAAATCAGGAATCAATGCTGACGATGGAATGGCGGTAATGGCCGAAGCAGGCGTTTTCCAGAAAATATTTTTGAGTTCAATGCCTGTAGTCGATAATTTGTACAATCTACCGGCCTGTAGCGTCATCAACATGCTCCACCATTCATTGGTGGGATCTTCCTGCACGGTAAAATCCAAGCTGACTCCGTCAATACTAATAACAGGCTTACTATCGCTGTCTCTAACAATAAAGGTATAACTGGCATCTGCGGCAGGGATCAGGTAGCCGCTCCAATTGGTTTCAATAGGCTTGCTGCTATCCTTGATTTTTTCAAAAATGCCATAAATAGGAGCGGCAGACGCTCCCTGCTTGAGTATTTCTGACACCAATACGTCGGTAATCTTGCTTTCAACTCCGGCAAAATTGCCCAGTGTATCAATCACGAAACGGCGGGTTAGCTGCTGACGTAAGTAAGGTAAGAAAATCTCCAGGAAAGCCACACGTTTTTGCGGCGCCGTGTTTGGATCTGTCTCACCTGTAGGGATTTTATCGAGCGCAACAGCAATGTCGCCCGATTTAATAATCGCTATTAATGGCGCTTTTTCAGCATTCGTTTTGGTTTTTTCGTCTTTAAAAATACCGATCAGCAGTTCCTTAAATAATTTATCCTGTTGCTTCTGAATACGCTCAAGTGCTTTGAGCCACAATGGATCATTGCTGATCGTTTGAAAATCGGCTATTTCGCCATCGGTTAAAATGCCAGTGATTTGCACACTGCCAAGTGTCTTGTCATATTTCAGCTTGGCTTTAAGTGATTTAGCATCCGGCAATATGAAATCCATATTTTTGGGCGCATTGGTCGTCAATGCATTGGTACCTTCCAGCAAACCAATTATCTTCTCGACAATACCGGTTTCAAACAATAGACTGGCTTTTGTACGAACTAAAATACTGGTCGCTTGTTCCTGGATATTTATCTTTTCAAGAGCAGCATCGGTAATCGCCGGATCGGCTACCAAATCCTTATGTGCTTCATCGATAGCATTCAAACCATCGTAGAGTGCTTTACTGAGTTGTAGAACTTCCTTTTGTGTTGGCGCAAAAGGTTTCTTCTCATTGTCAACATTTTTAATGATGTAATTTAGTTGTTGATAACTAAATCCGGCATCCTCCATCTTGCCCCATCGTTTCATGAATTCAAGCGTGGTATGCGCATCGGCAAAGATATCGCCGAACAATGGCAAAACACTGACAAAAGCAGAAATTCTTAACCCTAAGAACTTAGCTAATAAGCGGTAGCGGTAAATAAGGGACAAGTTATCAAGAGTCAGCTTGTCTTCCATCGCTGCGACATCCTTGATTAATTGAATATCATCGGCAGACAAATTGAGCGCTGCCATTACCACCGGGATGTGTTCAGACAGTTTGGCATCCCCCGACAGATAATTCCCTCGACTATCCGCTTGAAAGACTTTGTCAATTCCCAGAACGTTATGCGTCAAGAATAATCGCTCATAAAGCGATTTATCCCCAGCCGTACCGATTGTCGTCCAGAAACTCAGCAATTTAATAAGTTCAAGACCCGTTTTATCCAGCAGTTTCCTGACTGCCACAAGCTGATGAATAAGTTCAGGGGTAATATCAAAAACTTGAGCGCAGGCTTCTTCCACGCAATCACCACAATCAACGCTCACGTCACCACATTCATCCACTCCATCATCACAGATGATTTCGTCTGAATGATCGATGTCTCCGTTTTCCTGAATACTGGAAACACTGAGCCCTATAATGGCTTTGTCAATCTCGTCAATCGTCCAACCCAGCTTACGCCATAACCGGATAAAGCGGTGAATCCGGTCGTATTCTTCAACAGTTAGCGGTGTACCATCCAGATGCTGCAATAATGCAGTATCCAAATCACAACTGTCTTTTTGTTCGGTGATGACCAGATAAACTTCATTTCCAATGGTTAAGAAAATTCCTTTCTCGCCTTTTTCGCCGCTGAAGAATAGATTCTTAACTGGTGGGGTTGCCTCTTTAAAAGTTATTTTTCCCGTATCCTTATCAATACTTCCAATTTCTTCTTCTTGCTGTCTTAATACAAAAAAAATTTTGCAATCTCTAATAACACCCACAACGTTTCTATTGGGAAATGCAGCAACATGCGTTGCAGAGAAATCCGTGGCTAAAATTTCACCATTAACACAGCTCGTTCCGGATTCAATCACAATCATCTTGCCAACTTGCTCAAACTGATATTTCACCCAGCAAATGATGTCGTTATCGCAAATTTCCGTCTCACACGAATGGGTTTGCGGGCAGCTCAATACTTTCTTATTGGTGAGCAGTTCAATTTGCTCTTTGATCAATGGCACCAAATCAGCGAATTTTTCCATTTTCACCAGATCTTCCGCCATCTTGTCGATACCGAATGCCTTGGCGTAGTTCTGCAAAAACCGGTAGCTAAAACGCAGACTCTCCATAATCGTCTTCGATCTGCCTTTTGGTATACAAGGATTGATCGTCTGGGTTTTCAGCAAATCGACCAAATTGAAATAGTCGATGCCGGTACGGCGCAGAAACTCTTTTTTGATTTGCGTCAACCCATCGCCACTCAACATCATGGTTTCGTCTGTATAACCGTAGTATTCATGAACCGGCTTACCACCTACCATTTCCCAATATTCTTGCTGAGTCAACGCGGGGTTATTTTTTAGTTTCCGCATCAACGCAATGCTTTCAAAGCACTCTTTGGTCAAGATGACATATTCTTCCTTTGTCATTTGTAGAAACTCGGCATTGGCGGCTCTATCCAATGCTTCATCTTTTAGGCGCGTTAAATCGGCATCCTCACCAGCGTTATTCTTGCGGAAGGTATCCATTAATTCGTGACGGCTGGTATCGAGGAATTTCAGGTAAATTCTTGCCGCATCGATGGGTTGGTGATAAGGCAAGGTAAATGGATAAACTTCTTTTTTCAGGATGCAGTATGCCTGATATTCGGTATGCTGCGGCTCGGCGAGTAACTCGCTGCTGGTTTCATCGTCGACATTGAAGGGCTTGAGGCGTTTGAAAGCGACATAATTTTCCATCACCTCATTGGCAAGATCGACGTAGGGAATCAATGTCTTGGTATTCTGGCAAGTCAATTCCAAACAACCGAGGTCCGGCCTGCGATTAAAAAGTTTTTCCAAAGGTGTGCCGGAAATATTCTTGGGATTGGGTTTGATCGCTATTGGGCCGGGTGCATCGGGATCGAGATTGTTGTTGCGCAAATAATTGAGCAATTCCACATAATACGCTGCCGCGCTATAGACTGAATTGCACTCGCCGCATTCGCAAAAATCCGCATCGCCAAACAGTAGATCCCAAGACAGATTGTTTCGAATAATTATGTCTTTTACACGCTGTTCATACCCTTCATACTCTTCTCTGTCGGCACCACCCATCGATTTAAACATATGCGCCTGAGGATTTACATAAACACCCAGGCTTTTATCGATCAACGCCACGCCGGTGGGCTGTGCAGCCTCTCGGATCGACATCAGGAATTGCTCGTTGCGCACTTGGGCTTGTTGGGCATTGTCATGGATCTGCAGCAGCGTGTTTTCATTTAAATCGCTATCTCTGAGCGCAGCAACGAACTGCGCCTTGGGCAAGGCGGCAATACGCATTGCCGATTGCAAATTGGCATTGAAAAGAACCGGTACCGCATCGGCTACCGGACTCACGGCTGCAATACGTTGTATGGTTTTGAATTGTGCTTTAACGGTTTCCTGTGAATCGGAAGGAATGTCTTTCCAGGCCTTTTCATTTTTGAAGAGTTCATAAACGGAAGTGGTCTTGATATTGAATTCGGGTTGCTTGACCAAAACCGCTGCAACATTGGCGCCCACCGCGTCGTTTAACATCGGAACTTCAGAGTCTTTGATCATATTGACCAACATAGCGGATGGCTCCAAGTGGAACAGTTCGCGACGCAGATTTAATACGAAAGCCTGTTTATCTTGTTCTGATTCATGCGGCGCGACAGCTTTAATTTTTTCTACGAAGGCAGTTTTGTTCAGATTCAAGGCGATATCGCGCATTGAATTGATTTGATTGTCTTTCTGAAACACGGAAACCAACTGAGCATTGTTTTTGCTCCAATCTGCCAACTGATAGGTGAATTCAAGATTATTGATAACCTTAGGGTTGAAATCTTCTTTTCTCAACAGTTCGGATTTAATAGCAGTCCAATCACCGTTTTTTTCGCTGAATATTTTCGCAAAAACTTTTTG
>CAADGS010000091.1 GCA_900696615.1 uncultured beta proteobacterium | reverse complement strand
CGCTTTACGTTACTAAATTACATTCGTACAAAAAATCAGCCAGATGCTGCAATCGTGACTGAAATATAATAAAATATCATTAGTTTTACCCGCTTGTTAACCATCCCTTTTTCACAAAAAGACAAATATGAAGAAAATTGTTCTCCTTCGGCATGGAGAAAGCACTTGGAATAATGAAAATCGTTTTACAGGGTGGACTGATGTTGACTTAACACCCAAAGGCATACAGGAAGCTCAAAATGCTGGGCAACTATTACGCAAACAAGGATATCAATTTGATATTGCGTATACTTCAGTTCTCAAACGTGCAATTCGCACACTTTGGATAACGCTAGATGAAATGGATCAAATGTGGATCCCGATTCAACATACTTGGCGATTAAATGAACGTCATTATGGCGCGCTACAAGGTTTAAATAAAGCTGAAACCGCTGCGAAATATGGTGATGACCAAGTGTTAATCTGGCGTCGTAGCTATAACGTCAGGCCACCGGCATTAACTGTTGACGATACGCGTTACCCAGGTAATGATCCACGCTACAAAGATCTAGCGCGCAGTGATATACCTTTGACTGAATGCCTTAAAGATACTGTGATGCGTTTTTTACCATACTGGGACACAATTATTGCACCTCAGGTACAAGCAGGTAAAAGTGTAATCATTGTAGCGCATGGAAATTCACTACGTGCACTTGTACAGTACCTAGATAATGTATCTGAAGAAGAAATTCTGAACTGTAATATACCAACTGGCATTCCTTTAGTTTACGAACTGAACGATAACTTGCAACCCATTCAAAACTATTATTTAGGAAATCAATCCGAAATTCAGGAAGCAATGCGAATTGTAGCCAATCAGGGTAAATCTAAAATTTAGAATGTTATCCGGCGCACTCACTCATAACACATGATTAATAATCATCGTATCAATATAAGAAAATCATTATATGAGGGTCATGCGCCAGGACACATCCGTTTTAATCATCTCAAATTACTATGTTACGTATTGGTTTCTCTTTATCCCCTGTCAGTTTTTCCGGACAATCAGGAAAATTTAAGGATACTACGCGAGCGCATTCAATCACTACAAAAGGAATTGGCAAGTCAAGAAACGACAAAGCGAAGCACTTCTGACGCGTTGCAAAAGACCGAACGCACAATCATTGCTATCAATCAAAAATTGGCTAAGCTAATTGACAATGAACAACAAGCCAATCAAGATTTCCAGCAATTACAAATCCAATATCATCGAATCGACAATGAAATCAAAAAAGAGCGCGATCAGTTAGATGAGCTACTCTACCGGCAATACGTCAATGGGCAACAAGATTTTCTGAAATTATTATTTAAACAGCAGGATGCACATCAAATTGCTCGAGATATTTACTACTACAAACAACTTTCACTGGCGCACTCAAACCTGATTAAAGATCTTCTGGATAATTTGGATAGCATTAAAGCTTTAACTCAAGCCAGCTTACAAAAAAAAGAAGAAATTGCAGTTATCCAGGCCGAATATTCAACGCAGCATAAAAAACTCGAGCTAGAGAAAAGTAAATATCAAACCTTGCTATCGCAAATAGCGCAACAAATTTCTAGACAACAACAAGAAATTAGCAAATTAGAAAACGATGAGAAGCGTATCAACAACTTGATAAAAGGTATCAGTAAATTACTTGCGCAAGAAAAAGCTGCTGCAGTTACTACGATAAATAACAAAACACCTGACGGCACCACCGCAGGCACTCCGTTTTCATTACTTAAAGGCAAATTAAATCTTCCTGTACGCGGGAAACTTCTCAATAACTTTGGTGGTCAACGCTCAGGTAAGCACGTAACATGGAAAGGTTTGTTTATTCAATCAACTATCGGAAGCGATGTTAAAGCGATTACGGAAGGAAGGGTTGTATTTGCAGATTGGCTCAGAGGTTTTGGAAATTTAATAATTTTAGATCACGGCAACGGTTATATGAGCCTTTATGGCAATAATGCAACACTTCATAAACAAGTAGGTAATATTATCCGCGGAGGCGATACAATTGCAACGGTTGGAAATAGCGGCGGTCACGAAGATTCAGGTTTATATTTCGAACTGCGCCATAAAGGCAAGCCATTTGATCCTTTAACGTGGATAAAAGTAGAATAATTATAGCAACTTAAATTTAATTCGAATAATGCGGAGATAGCATCATGAATAACGTAATCAAAAAAACAGGCTTAATTCTAATTGGCATAATCGCTGGCGTGATGCTCAGTCTGAATTTCTCCGCGATTGCGAAAAAAAATAATATCGAAGCGATTCACCCTCTCCCAATCGAAGAGTTACGCACATTTGCCCAAGTTTTCGGGCGCATCAAAAGCGATTATGTCGAGTCCGTAGAAGACAAAAAACTCATTACTGAAGCTATTAATGGCATGCTTGTTGGGTTAGACCCCCACTCATCGTATCTTGATAAAGATGACTACAAAGAATTGCAAATCGGTACGCAAGGTGAATTTGGCGGACTCGGCATTCAAGTCACCATGGAAGATGGGGTTGTAAAAGTGATTTCTCCTATCGAAGATACTCCAGCATTCCGAGCAGGTATCAAAACGGGCGATCTGATAGTTAAACTGGATGATACGGTAGTGAAAGGCATGTCGCTCAATGATGCGATTAAGCTCATGCGGGGTAAACCGAATACTTCGATCAAAATCACAATCATGCGTGAAGGCGAGGCAGAACCATTAGTTTTTAACCTTATGCGAGCCATCATAAAAATTCAAAGTGTCAAATCTAAAATGATTGAACCCGGTTACGCATATATACGTATTACGCAATTCCAGGAACAAACAGGTGAAAATTTAGCGCAAGCAATCAAAACACTTTTTTCTGAAAACGCTGGAACAATGAAAGGGTTAATATTAGATTTGCGTAATGATCCAGGTGGCTTACTAAATGGTGCAGTCGCTGTATCGGCTGCATTTTTACCTGAGAATGCTTTGGTCGTTTATACGGAAGGACGTAGCGCCGATGCCAAAATGCGATTGCACGCAAACCCTGAGTATTATCTTCGTGGGCCTGATGAAGACTATTTAAAGGGACTTCCCCCTGAAGTTAAAACAGTACCAATGATAACATTGGTCAATGGTGGCTCAGCTTCTGCATCAGAAATTGTGGCTGGCGCGCTACAGGATCATAAGCGTTCAATCGTGATGGGATCGCAAACTTTTGGTAAAGGATCGGTGCAAACGATATTACCACTTGGGAATAATACTGCAATTAAACTTACGACCGCGCGCTATTACACACCTAACGGCCAATCCATTCAAGCTCAAGGCATTACACCTGATATATTGGATGAAACTGATAATGGCGATGATCAACAGCGTTTACGTGAATCTGATCTGAATCGCCATTTATCCAGTGGAAAAAAGAATGAATCGAAGTCTCAATCAGAGGTTGAAAAAGCTGCGCTGAAGTCTCTCAAGCCAGGTAATGATAAAAAAGAAAAGAAAAATAATTCTAAGAAGAACAAAGACAAAGGTCCCATTGAATTTGGTTCTACCGACGATTTATTGTTGATACAAGCCATGAATTATTTCAAGGGCGTTACTACTGCGCCTGAGATCAAAAATGAAGAATCAGATAGCTGATTATCTGGATTGTGGATGATAAGCAATTACTTCGCTATAGCCGTCATATTCTGCTCCCGCAGATCGATGTTGCGGGACAGGAAAAACTTAATCAATCACGCGTATTAATAGTTGGCATTGGCGGTTTAGGTTCACCTGCGGCGATGTATCTTGCAGCTAGCGGAGTAGGCAATCTGACTCTCTGCGATGGCGACGAAGTTGATTTGACCAATTTGCAACGCCAGATTATTCACGATAACAATTCTATAGGCCATGCCAAGGTTCAGTCAGCAAAGCGGTTACTGGCAAAAATTAATCCAGAAATTAACATTACAGCTGTCCAACAACGAATTGATCGCAGACAATTGCCACAGCTCGTCGCAAATGTAGATGCAGTAATTGATGCAAGTGACAATTTTGATACTCGTTACCTTATCAACCAAACTTGCGTACTTTATAAAAAACCCCTGATTTCCGGCGCTGCTATACGCTTCGAGGGGCAAATCAGTGTTTTTGATTTTCGGCAAACTCACAGTCCATGTTACAACTGTTTGTATCCCATTGACGGAGATCATGAAGACACACCATGCGCAGTGATGGGTGTATTTTCACCATTGGTTGGTATCATTGGGTGCATGCAGGCTGCCGAAACGCTAAAAATCTTGATGAATATCGGCGAAAATTTAAATGGCCGGGTATTTGTGATCGATGGTTTATCAATGAATTGGCGTTCAATCAAATTACATAAAGACCCGGCCTGCCATATATGCCGCACACCGCCATCTCCACATACAACCAATCTATAAAAGCAAAACGATACTCTAATGAAATGCAAGCGGTAACAGTACTAGACGTTGAGCTTGCCAATTCCTAAGCGGATCATCCTGGAATTCACTCTTAACAAATTGGTACCATCGACCAATCACAAAACACATAAAAAGATTAGCCTGCGCCGAAACATCAAAATTGACATTCATTTTCTGTTCGCTGATTGCAAATCGCAAAGCTTGTTTCAAAGTTGCTTCTAAGCGATTGTGCAGTTTGTTAATCCGGGATTGCAAATATTCATTCTCATTAATCAAGGCATCACAAATAAGTATCCGCGTTATGCCGCGATTCTTTTGTGAAAAACCCAGTAACAGCAAGAGCAGTTTTTCAATTTTTTTCTTACCGCAATGTTCTTCATGCAAAATATTATTAATTAGCACAAACAATGTTTTTTCAATAAAAATAATTAACGCTTCAAACATTTGCGGTTTACAGGCAAAGCAACGATAAATCGATGATTCCGAAACCCCTGATTGCGTAGCCAATGCTTTAATGGTGATCTTGGTTTGCTGTGGATGTTCCAACATCGCCGCTAATGCTTGCAAGATTTGATCTTTTCTTTGGTTCGACTTATTTAACTTTTCTGATTGAGATGAATGTTCCAAGGAAGGACAACCATTAAGAAAATTATAAAAACCCAATTTTACAGTTACTGACTTTGATACAGTTACTGTCAGTTTACTATTAATAGCTCACAATAATAATTCTATCTTGCCATACCTGTTTTGTGTCAAATAAAGCATCCCTACATCAACACTTTACTTTCTCCTTTCCACCTCTCATTTTTATTGATTAGATTGAATGAAGCGAAGTAAACTGACATTAATCTAAAGGTAATCAATTTCTCAGAGAGTTCTGAATAACTAGTCAAAATAACGCCAGGAAAAAAGAAGATGCAACATTCATTAATACAACAGCTTATCAAAATCTGCGCTGCAGTTTTACTGACAGCTATCAGTTGCTCTCTTGCATACGCGCACAACCCCCATGATCCAGTTTACGCCTTAGGGGTTTCCCCAAATTTTGCAAGTGACAAAACACTTTTTTTATCAACCGATGGAGAAATCACAACCTGGCGTTATCCCGATATTTTAAGATCAACCGATGGCGGTATAACTTGGACTGCATTGCCATGGGGCATGGATAATCGAAATTCCGTTTTTGCGATTCGCGTATCCCCAGGCTATAGAGTGGATCGCACCGTTTTCGTTGCAACGGGAAGTGGGATTTATAAATCATCCAATCGCGGCAATTTTTGGCAGCCATTTAGTGAAGGCCTGAGTAACAATAAATATATAGTTAAGATGGAGATCGCAGGATCAGAAAATAATTATGCGCTGTTTTCAGCAGCCGGAGATGGCAGCCTCTATCGCCGTACAAATACTGAAACTACTTGGAAGCAAGTGTTTACAGAATCAGCTGATATCAATCTCATCGCGGCTTCACCCAATTTCACGCAAAACCAAACTGTAATCGTTGGAAATATTAGTGGTGCAATAAAATTATCCACTGACGGAGGGTTAACGTGGATCGATAAAGGTAATCCGACTGGCGCAACACTCTATAAGATCGCCATTGCACCGGGCACTGCTCGAGAAATCTTTCTTGCAACAAGTAATGGAATTTATGTCAGTAACGACTTGGGTGACACCTATACTGCCAGATCGGGAAATTTGCCGGCTGAGGGGATTAATAACATCGCTTTTTCACCCAATTACCAGACCGACCGTACATTATTCTGCACCACACTGACCAAAGCCGTTTACAAATCAACAAATGGGGGCGCTAATTGGGTGTTTCATGATTCAACCGCCCATATTACCGGTCAAATTACCCTTACGAATGAATTCAGTCAACTGCAGGTATCCAATACATTTTCGACCGATCAGGCTGTTTTTCTCTCAGCATTTGATGGTCTTTTTATTTCAAATAATGGAGGTCGTACATGGATGCAAAGTGAAACCCGTGACAATTTGATTACCGGCTTGGCCATATCGCCAAATTTTGGCACTGATGAAACTGTCATGACAACAACTTATCATGGTGGTGGCTTCTATACCTCTACTGATAAAGGGGCTACGTGGTTGCTTAAGTCAGCAAATTGGCCAAATAATACTGGATTTTTAAGCGCTTTCGATATCACATTTGCAAAAAACTCCCTGCTAGCGGTCGCCACACTCAATGAATCATTTATTGGATTAACCAGTAATTTCGGTGAAGTTTGGAATGTACTTCCTCTACCGCTATTTCCGGAAGTAGGCGCAGGGCCAGTCTATCCCATTACTATAGCATTATCGTCAGCTTATCAAATCGATGAAGAAATCTTTATTGGCGCCAGGGCACCGCATGGCATACTGAAAACTTCAGACGGTGGAATCAACTGGCAATTGACATCAAATCCTCCAATTATGGATCATATTACAAGCCTGGTTCTCTCACCTAATTATGATATTGACAAAACTGCCTTCGCAGTAAATAAAATTGGAGAAGTATGGCGCACACAAAATAGCGGTAATACTTGGGTCCGTGTCGGCGCAGCTTCTGTATTAATTCAAGGTAAACAAAGCTATATGTGGCTTGCCATTTCGCCACGGTATGCGACAGATCACTTAGTGCTTGTCGGAACCAACAATGGCGTTTATCGTTCAGGAGACGGCGGGAATAGTTGGAAGCCGTTTCTGCATCAAAGCATAGGCGCTGGGAAAGTCATTCAGCAAATCGAATTTTCGCCAACTTTTGCTCAAGATCGAGTTGTTGTAGTTAATGTACGAGGCAAGGGACTGTATCGGCTAACGTTAAATAGCGCTGGATGGATTGCAGCCTCGCAATCCATCGGTCAAGCATTGATCAGCAAAAACATTCAATTTACTGAATTTCAGTTATCTCCGAATTTTAGCCAAGATGCCACTATCTTAGGTGCGTCGAGAAGAAATGTGTACATGTCAACAAATGGCGGACTCAATTGGAGTACTATGGGGTCGCCAGGATCGGAATGAATCGACTGGAAGACACTTAATCTATGGCGAACATTGGGCGCAAAACACCACGATACCCGATCAAATCCTGATTGAAGTTCACTAAAAATGTGTTGATTTCACGAATCCACTTTAAACAATTTTTCTGTCAGTGTAAGCACAGTACCGTTTTCTCTTCTCGTGGTGCGATCTCGTCAAACGCCGTCTTACTAACGAGTAACCGGCATCACACTCAATTTAGTTTGAATTCAGCCAGTAATGGAATATGGTCAGATAGCCGGCGCCACGGCTTGCCTTGCAAATAAATGCAGTCAACCACATCAAGGCCCCGGAAATAGATGCGATCCATCGATAATAGCGGCAACCAAGCTGGAAATGTACGTGCATGAACACCATGCCTGTTCTTAAAGACTTCCTTAACTCCCAGATCTTGGTGTAAGTAATGTTCAACACGACCACGCCAATCGTTAAAATCGCCGGCGATAATCAGCGGTTCGTCAGCAGGAACATGTGATCCAATACGTTTTGCTAGCATAGAAATTTGGCGTTCTCTTTCAAGTTCAAATAAACCAAGATGAACGCAAATAATATGAATCTTTTGATCGATTCCCGGAATCTGGATTGCACCGTGCAGTAAGCTGCGACTGGCTGACCGTAACATTGAAACATTGATATTTTCCCACTCAACAAAGGGATATTTACTCAATATCGCATTACCGTGATGCCCTGATTTATATATCGCATTTTTTCCATAAGCATGATGATGCCAAACTTGATCCGCCAAAAATTCAAATTGCCGATTGGCAGACCGATCGGTAAAACTTTTTTTGGAAATATTGCACTCTCCGCGCACTTCTTGTAAAAAAACAATGTCGGCGTCCAAGTGTCGTAACAAGTTTTTTATTTCATGTAAAACAAAACGCAAATTGGTTGCGCTAAATCCTTTATGGATATTATAAGTTAAAACTTTTATCGATCTGTTTGACATAGAATTTTCAGAATTTCCACATTACTTGTCTGTCATATTTATCGCAACAATCTAATAATAGACTTTACAGTTTTTCGATCGTTAATAAATTCTGGTTAGGTACAATTATGAACAATAATATCGAGAGCCGAACTATCAATATACCTAATTTTGTTAGCTTAATTCGAATCCTAACTGCGCCAGCATTGCTTTACTTTGCATTGACACAACAACCCCATTGGTTCATTGGATTATTGCTTTTCGCCGTATTCACCGATGTACTGGACGGCTTCCTTGCCAGAATATTGCAACAGACTACCCCGTTAGGTTCACGTCTTGATAGTTGGGGTGATTTCATCATTTACTCAACAATGGCGATCTGTGCTTGGATATTATGGCCGGATATCTTAGTGCGCGAAAAGTTTTATTTCATCATTATCGTACTAAGTTTTACATTACCTGTATGCATTAGCTTAATCAAATTTCATAGTATCAGCAGTTATCACACATGGAGTGTAAAACTTGCCGTAGCTATAACTGTAATCAGCTACGTATTATTGTTCACAGGTATGCTGGATTGGACCTTCCGAATTGCTGCTTTGTTTTGCATATATGCCGCAATTGAAGAAATTGCCATTACGGTACTCATTCCGCAAAAAATGGTGGATATTAGAACAGTATGGCAAGCATTAAAATATAAAAAAGACCAATCATTAACTAAAATTCAAGAACGATCTGAAAAATAAAATCATTGTATAAAGATCAATGACACAGTGTATGATCCTAAATGTAGAGCAGACAAACCGATGAATTATACTTTCCCATCTAACAATAATAAGAAATCATGGATAGCGCATCTAATCCCAAAATCCTGATCCTTGATGATGATACTTTCATACTCAAACTCTTGACTCGAATGCTTGCCAAGCAAGGCTATACTTCCGTCACTTCCTGCGATAATGGGCGGGATGCCCTGAAAAAAATCGACAATACCGAAACCCGTCCTGATTTAATTCTACTCGATCTAAATATGCCAGATATGGATGGTATCGAGTTTGTCCGCTACTTGGTCGATCGGCAGTATCATGGCGACCTGGTTTTGGTAAGTGGCGAAGACGAGCGTATGCTAAAAACTGCTGAAAAGTTGGTTCATGCGCATAACATACCCATGCTCGGTTATCTGCATAAACCGGTCACACCGGAGAAATTAGCGGAAATACTGAGTAGTTGGAGATCTCATTCTCCCGACAATCAATCAAAAACTGACAAGAAAAACTATAGTGCGGAAGAATTGCGCGCTGCCATTTCCAATCATGAATTGGTGAACTACTACCAGCCAAAGGTGTCCGTGGAAACAGGCGAAGTAATCGGAGTAGAAACGTTGGTGCGCTGGCACCACCCCACCGATGGCTTGGTATTTCCAGATCGATTCATCGGGATTGCTGAACAACATCATTTGATCAATGAGTTGACGACTTGCGTTTTGACTAACGCATTAAATCAGGCCCAAATTTGGCAACAAAACGGACTTTCTCTTCGGGTTGCGATCAATGTTTCGATGGAAAATCTAGCTTCATTGGATTTCCAAGACTTAGTAGTCAATTTAGCAACTAAAGCCGGTTTATCGCCGCAGAAAATCGTATTGGAAGTTACAGAAAGTCAAGTAATGGGCTCTGATGCCCGGATTCCACTTGAAATTTTGACGCGATTACGCCTTAAACGTTTTCATTTATCAATCGATGATTTTGGCACGGGACATTCATCTCTGGCGCAGCTACGGGATATTCCCTTTGATGAACTTAAGATTGACCAAGGATTTGTTCATCGGGCATGGACAGATGATACGCTGCGTGCCATCTATGACGCCAGTTTATCGATGGCAAAGCAGCTGAACATGGAAACCGTAGCAGAAGGTGTTGAAGATCAAAATGATTGGGAATTGCTCCGTCAAACGGGTTGCGATTTGGCGCAAGGAAATTTTGTTTCGAAACCGATGCAAGCAGCCGATTTTCCCGCGTGGCTTGAAACATGGCAGAACAGGGTGCGTAATGGATTAATCGATAACTCGGCATAAGCTGCTTTTTGATATTTTATTGTTCTATTTGTCTTTCCTACTGAACGAATTCAAATACGCTTCAACTTTATTCATCTCATTTTCAAAATTTGGAATTAAAGCCGCTAACGCTTGCGCATCATTTCCCTTACCCGCTTGCTCCATTTGCGCGCATACATCACCGAGTGCAAGCGCACCGACTGAACGCGATGACGATTTTAGTTTATGCGCGATCGATCCAACGGTCATCAATTGACCGGCCTTATAGGCGTTACGTAATTCCGTGGCGGTTTTTTTTACACTGACACGATAATCGTGCAACATTTCTTGAATGGTTTCTGGATCGTCACCCACTAATTCCTCAAGCACATGAATATCCACTGGAATCTGAGCCGATTCCGTTACCGACCCAGCTTTATCGGTAGACGTGGAAGATTGGGATGCTGATTCTGCATTGGCAACGGATTTGCCGGTAGCTAGATATTTCTCCAAGACCAGTCGCAGATCCTCAAGTTGAGCGGGTTTGCTCAAATAATCGTCCATCCCGATATTGAGACAATGTTCTCTTTCTCCTTTCAAAGCATTGGCAGTGAGTGCAACGATGGGAATATGCCTTTGCACCCCCTCTTGCGTACGAATTGCTTTCGTCAACTCGAAACCATCCATCTCTGGCATATGTAAATCAGAAAGCAGCAAGGCATAATCACCACTCTGCCAGCGCTTTAATGCTTCGCTACCATCACTTGCGATGTCGGCAGCATAGCCAAGCAAAGTGAGTTGCTGCCGAATGACTTTCTGGTTGATATCGTTATCTTCCGCCACTAATATCAATTTACCCTGTTGCAGCGCTTGCTCGCGTGAAACTGCAACGGGTGGCGATTTCGTTTCAATAACAGGTATTTTTTCTTCAACCGTATCGATTCTACCTGCAGCAAGCGCCATGGCCCGCAGCAAAGATTGACGGTACATTACATCTCCGTCAATGGTGACAATATCGATATCTTCAATTCGTGCCTGGCGGCGCCGGCCACGCTTGATAATAACAAAATGTGGCTCGATATCTGACTGCAGGGTATGCGACCCTGCTTTCACATTGCGCTTTAATACATTGGGACGATTGGCAAACACAGCACGCAATTCCTCAATGGTCGGAGCCTGCTGACCCGCATCGATAACCACTAGCCACAAACCGGGAACAAGCTTCTGAACGAGTTGACGCAGCGTATCAAGATCAGGCGCTTGCTCGACCGTGGCACCGGCGCTTTTCAAATAAACAGCCAAATCGTCACTCAACCCCCCGTTATCGCCCAGTATGAGGCAATTCAATCCACTGAGATCATCCAATTGAGCACCAGGAATCGCGGTATCAGGTAGCGGTTTGAATGGCATCTGGATGGAAAATGTTGAACCTTGTTGTGGTTCGCTTTGCACTGCGATTTCGGCATCCATCAATTCAGCAAGATGATGCGAAATAGCTAATCCAAGCCCGGTTCCACCGAATCGTCGCGTTGTTGAAGCATCCCCTTGCGAGAACGATTTAAAGAGTTTTTCCTGTGTTTCCTTAGTCATACCAATACCGTTGTCAGTAACTTGAAAGGTAACGACTACACGGTCCGGATTAGTTTCTGCCAATATCACCCGGACCGCCACTTTGCCGCCTTTTACAGATTTACTGGAGAATTTGATTGCATTATTGACGATATTGACGATGATCTGGCGCAGGCGCAACGGATCGCCGAGCACATTGCCAGGAATTGCAGGATCGATAAACAAGGTCAGTTCCACTTTCTTGCTCAGCGCGACATGCGCTAGCATGCCACAGGCATTCTCGACGACACTAGCCAAACGCATTGGAATTTTTTCTATCTCCAGTTTGCCGGCCTCAATTTTGGAAAAATCGAGAATATCTTCGATAATGGAAAGTAACGCGTATGCTGAATCGCGAATCAAATTCGCCATTTCCATTTGATAACCGCTAAGGCTGGTTTGCCTCAATACATCGATCATGCCGATTACACCATTCATCGGCGTGCGGATTTCATGGCTCATTGCTGCAAGAAAAGCGGATTTGGCTTTGCTTGCCTGCTCAGCTTCGATTCTAGCTTGTTTCAAGTCTTCCATGATGCGCACATGCTCGCGGATGTCGCGCATCACACCGGTAAAATGCCGCTTTCCACCAACGAAATATTCACTGACGGCCAGATATAACTCAATGTGTGTACCATCTTTACATTCACCAACAACTTCCCGGCCAAGCCCGATGCCGTGCGAACCCGATAAATAAGGGCGGCCGACATACTCCTGACCATGACCGGTACGGCAATAATTCTCCATATAACCCACATGCCTGCTACGATCCGGTTCCGGCACGATTATCGAAATATTACGGCCCAGCATTTCATCACGGTTATAGCCGAATAATTTTTCCATAACCGGATTGGCAGAAAGAATCGTACCGATTTCATCGGTCGTAACCACACAATCCACCATATGCTCAACTACCGAACGTACTTCTTCCTCTTTAATTGTTAAAGCTTCATTCGCACGTTGCAAGTCAGCGGTACGTTCTTCCACTCTATGTTCCAATTGCTGGTTAAGTTGCCGCAGATTTTCTTCTGCTTCGTTACGTTGCAGATTACTAGCATTTAATCGCTCCACCATAACATTGAAGGTTTGCGCCAGTTGACTCATCTCATCCCATCCTGCGATTGCGACACGCTGATGGAGATTACCCGCCGATATTTGTAAAGCGCTTTGATTCAATTGTTTTAAAGGATTGACCACACGGCGGTTAAACAGTATGGCCCCCACCAGAGCAGCCAACAATGTCAAAACCAGAAGCGCTAAACCGACAAAATGCAATGTATAAACCGAAGCGAATGCTTCGTCCAGATCCACATGCACCACGATACCCCATTTCATACGCGGCAAGTAACGCCATGCGGCCACCACATCTTTTTGGTGGTGACCAACCGTAATGCCATCACCGGAATGGCCATTCAGGGCATGCTGGATGGCTTCAGAAAAAGGAAGTTGATTGAGAGAAATTTTACGTTCTAGCGCAGCATCTGGATCGAACTTCAAGGGCGCCATAATCAGTGCAGTGTGCTCGTCTTCAAGGCGTGCCACCAGTGTTTCGCCACTATCCATCAGCCCTACGTTATTGGCTATTACAGCAAACACCCGTTCACTATAAATTTGTAACGCCAATACACCTTTGATTTCGTCGTCAATTATTATCGGAACCGCTACAAATGCAGCAATCGCACCTCTTGACGGTCCATAGCGCTCAAAATCAGAAATTGTGCTTTTTGAATTTTCCAATGCATAACGGGCGGCAATTCCCAGACCTGAATCACTGTAGGGACCGGTAAATAAATTTGTTGCGAAATCAGCTTCATGTGCATCAGAATAAATAATGTCTCCTTTCAGCGAAATCAAAAATAAATCGTAATAGCCCGCTTCTTCAACAAAGCGCCGGAAATTCTCGCGATAACTGGCATCCAATCGACGGTATTGCTCCGAATTGACACCATATTCTTCAAAAACCCTGGAAAATTCTACGATGGCATCGTAAGTTGTACTGGCATCGCGCAGCAAACTTGCATCGAGTAAGCGCTCCTTGAGATAACTATCGATCTGCTCGACCTTTTTATCAGCAATTGCGGATACATTGCGAATGGCGGATTTCTTTATTTCGTTTTCAAAAGTATGGAGCAGGCTATTTCCAATCAACAATATGGGCAAAAGCGAAACCAATGTGAACCATACAGCGAAACGTTGAGTAAGCGATGTAAATTTCATTGGTCCCTCTCATTCATTGTTTTGAACATGCACGGCGAAAATATAGTTGACGGTAATTTCGATTTCGCCGTTCGATGTTAAATTTAAAAATTTATTGACTGGATTGCGCCATCTGAATTACCGGTTGGGCTCCATTTTCCGACAATAATACAGTCATCATATTCGTTACGAGAACCGCACGTTGGTCAGAGGTTAGCGAGACAATTTTTTTGTCTTCAAGGTTTTTTAATGCTACCTCTACCATCCCGATGGCTCCATCGACCAGCTTCTGCCGCGCCATCACAACCGCTTCCGCTTGCTGGCGCCGCAACATCGCATTGGCAATTTCTGGTGCGTAAGCAAGGTGTGCAATTTTTGCTTCTTCTACCACAATACCTGCAACATCTACATGTTGCTGAATAGATTCGCGTAATAACCCGGCAATTGCATCCAGATCGGTACGCAGACTTTTTTTACCCTTTTCAGCAGGGGCTTCAGTATCATCATATGCGTGACTGCTTGCAACTTGACGAATAGCCGATTCACTTTGGATTTGAAGATAATGCAGCGCGCTTTCCACATCGAAAATTGCCCTGGCGGTATCCTGAATACGCCAAGCAATCACTGCTGCAATTTCAATTGGGCTGCCACGTTCATCATTAACTTTAAGTACGGGCGTATTCCAATTGTTAATACGAAGCGAAACACGTGTTTTACTGTAAAACGGATTAACCCAAAAAAAACCGCTTTCACAAACCGTCCCAGCATAGCTACCAAAAAAAATCATGACAGCGGCTTGATTAGGTTCGAGCGTAAACAGTCCTTTGCAACAAAATAACGTCACAGCAAGCAATGATAGACCAGCAAACAATTTAATCGGACCACCTGGGGTTGCTATAAGAAAAATTGCCAACAGCAAGGCTGGCAATAGCACCATCAACATTACCCAGCCATTACTAGCGGAAATAATGTATTCGCTTGTACTAATGGCACGGCCACTGGATTTGCTATTCAAGGTCATTCTCCTTTCAATAAAGTTGGCAAGTTTTAAGTTCAATAATAAATTAATTCATTAACTTCAAATACATATCGACTTTAATGCTAATCAAAGCCATTTGCAAAACAAGCACCATTCATTCAAAATGCCACAAAAATACCGTAGCGTTATAATGATAAAGACTTTATTTATCGATCAAAATTTTTTAATTGATTTACCACGATCCTTTGTTGAAAAAAGTGTGATGAAATTGTAATAACAGACGCAAGCTGTCTGATAGTGTTGCTTGAAATATACAATTAATGCTTATAAAGTTCAGTGGCAGTCAATTTATCTTAAAACATTTGATAAATACCTTTATTCTGAACTGCACAACATCTGCCACTACGTTAAAATGTGCTGATTTGAGTCCGTTAAGACTCATTTCCGTTTAATTCTTTTTAATTAATAGCCTTATAACTATGCGTTTCCTTATTATTGGACTAGCTTTTATCTTTCTGACTCTATCCGCTTTGATCGTTTATCGGGCATTTAAACTGCCAACGCAGGTTCCCGTTACTCATTCACCCTTACCGGCATCGCCCTTAGCTGAAGAGCCGGTCATTCAAGAACCCATGGATCAGAGCAAATCGGAAACGTTAAGTACCGAGTCAGCACTACCTCCAGATAATTCTAGTGTTGAAACTATCGAATTACCTGACACGACCAGTGCAGATGCCGCAAGTCAGGAATTAAACGTTGCAGAGCTTGAAACACAAGTCACTGCACCAGAAAAAACAGCCGACAACGGCAAATCCGCTGAGAATAATTATTCTCCAAGAATACTCACGGTTTTTAGCGGACAAACATTCCGTTCCGGCCATGCCGTCATCAATGATGCTGCTGCTTCAAAGATTGAAAAATTAATCAATGAGATATCAGTATTTCCAAATAGCCAGATAATTATTGAAGGACATACCGACAATATTCCAACTGGCAAATCGCATAAAAGCAATATGGATTTATCGGTACAAAGAGCGAAAGCCATCGCCGATATTTTAATATCCCGGGGAATATCGCCAGAATCCATATCCGTTGTCGGTTATGGCGACACGCGCCCAATAGACACCAATAAAACCGAAGCAGGCAGAGCTAATAATCGTAGAGTCGAAGTAAAGTTAATGCTTAAAAAAGGAGACAATTAATACACATGTATACTCAGCACTTTAATCTTCAGAAGCTGCCTTTTGAAAATGTACCCGATCCCGAGTTTTTTTATGATCAAGGGGATCACGCTCGCATTCGTAAACAAATATCCGGTTCATTGCAAAGCGGACGCGGTTTAATTGTTGTAACCGGCCCTATTGGTTCTGGCAAAACCACACTCAGTCAGATGATAAAGGCTGATTTTCCTGAGAACATCAAAGTAATTTGGATGGCAGAGCCGCCGGCCAATAGCATTGACCTCTATTTATTTCTTGCTCAAGAACTGGGATTGCACCCCATGTCTCCCGAAAAGACTTTTGTCATGCGGGATATCCGTAATGCATTGTTAGAGATTAATGCCGCAGGACAAAAATGCTTAATCATCATAGATGAATCGCATTTAATGTCTGACGATGTAATCAACGGTATTCGTTTACTCAATAATCTCGAAGAAGGCTCTATCAAGCTGATCCAACTACTGCTACTCGGTCAAGAAGAGCTATTGGAGATGATCAATAGGCCGGCACTCGAACCCTTCAAGCAGCGTATTGCCGCACTGGAAACGCTGGGAAGATTGAGTTCTGATGCAACACAAAAATACATACAACATCGTCTCAAGATCGCCGGTGGTAGCGGTGCACTCATATCCGATACGGGATGGGAAGCGCTTGCGATTGCATTTCAAGCCGGTGGGACCCCACGAACGATCAATTCGTTATGCGACAGAGCGTTTGGCGTTGCCTTTGAGCGGGAGAAGAGTAGCGTAGATGCGCACGATATCTATGAAGCTACACAACGATTAGGTTTACGGACTGATGTTTTTCACTATATCATTTCATTGAAAAGTCAGGAAAGAAAAAATCGCGAAGCTAGTGCTACGAGTCATCAAGAATCGCCTGCGGCGACATATCAGGAACCGCCTCCTGTCAATACAGATAGCGCGATACCAGAGGTTCAAGTGCCAACTCCTGAAACCCCACCTCCTCCTTCGGAATATACTGCCCCATCTGTTAACCCAAGCTCCAAGCAGTCTGCGCACATATCGGCTACTAGATCCAGCCACATGCCTTATGATTCGAGAATGAATCTTGGTGACCCAGCAACGATTTATGAAGACATTGCAAATGAAATTAAAGCAAAATATACACAGAGAAATTTGCGAGTACCCATTGCTTTCCTTGTTATATCGCTGGCTTCACTCGCTGTAAGCATTTTATTTTTTTGTCATCAATCCGACTCGACGGGTTTCTCCGATTGTCTGATTGATTTATTCAATTTTTAAACCAAAAGAGAAGTTCAACTTCACATTTTTCACAGAAATCATGACGGTTGAACGTTCCGCTTCTCCTTATTGTCTGCTCGAGACAATTATGGAATCCACAATTCTTCTGAATAGGGGTGATAATAAAAGTAATAAAATAAAGCCGACTGGAAAAGCGATACTCCACGCGTAAAGCCATTCGCGAATTAAGGTATCCGTAAAACCGATATTTATTATGGTTACAGTTACCGATACACAGCCGGTCATCGTCACTGACATTATTAAACAATACAAGCAATGCGCCAACATTTCCCGCTTCATAAAGTAATATGTCCTTTTTCTAAATATAAATATCGAATGCAGTCTGTTTCCCAACATATTTCCATCTAGAAATGCTCATTGGCAACTAAAATTAATGTAATTTTACCTAGAATCATGCTGGATTGCTGTTATCGCAATGATAAAATTGCCGCATCTAAAAAATAAAAACAGCAGTCTCATGAAAAAATCATCCCTCACATTTCTTTCTGCTTTAATACTATGCGGATGTGCCGCCCCGTCCGGGCACAACGCAACAACAGCCATTCCTGATAATGTCAGTAACGCAATAACGCCTGATCAGTTTAATGGGCAAGAATCAGCAACAGAAGCACGAATTACAAATCACCCAATCACTGAGCAAACTTCTATCTCGACCGCCACTAGGCAAAATATTAAAGATTTAACACTGGAATCACCTTGGCCTTCAGAACAGGGCATTGCAACTTACTACGCCTCCGAGATGGAAGGCAGAACCACTGCAAGCGGTGAAGCATATGATCCAGAAGAATTAACTGCAGCGCATCGAACGATACCACTAGGAAGCACTGTACGCGTTACCAATCTCAAGACCGGCCAACACGTAGTCGTCCGTATCAATGATCGGTGGGGAGGGGGTGGTGATCGAATCATCAACTTGTCAAAACAAGCGGCAGTACATTTAAACTTTGGTTCAAGCGGCATGATTCCGGTGCGTCTTGATATGGAATCCGTTGCACCGGGCAATACTGCGCAACACAATAAAACTCAACAACTCCCCGTACGCCTTGAATCAAACGATACAAAAACGCATTCCAGATCGCAAGTCTGTGAAAACGAAGCAGAGATTTTAGGGTTGACCGGTGAGTTTTTTCGCAATCATGTCACGACTTGTCTTTCACGTAGACAATAGACATTACACATAATCGTATCACTATAAAAATTACGATAACTTACATTTCAAGCACGACTGGGAACCTATCGAAAAATCTCACGCCCCCCATTTGAAATGTTTATTGTGAATTCTTAAAGCCTTCATATTACGCGCTGCAACAAAATATCCTCACTATCATGGCTCTTGCTATAAAATCAGAAAATTCAATTCTCTAATCGAATTAACGTGAGCAAGATCAACCGGGTAAGAGCAATTTATATTCATAAGAAAGGAATATCATGAACAACACACTGCACAAATGGCGTTTTTTCCGTTCCGGCGGTTTTGATCAGGTTCGCCTCGAATCTGCTGATGACTTAAAATCTTTGGGCGAGCTTGATCCGAAGCTTTGGGCGGCACTCAGCTGCCCAACCAGCAATCTGGAATTTGACACGAAAACGCTGCAATTCATCGACACCGATGGCGACGGTCATATCCGCGTACCTGAAATCATCGCGGCTGTTAACTGGACCACATCGTTATTAAAAAAACCTGAAGATATCGTAAAGGGATCAGGCGTGCTCCCGCTCAGCGCTATCGACAATAGCACACCGGAAGGCGCGGCCTTACTGGCCTCCGCGAAGCAAGTTCTGCTTAACATTGGCAAGAAAGATGAAGAAACCATTACCGTCGATGATACTGCCGATTTGAATAAGATTTTTGCCAGTACAAAATTTAACGGTGATGGCATTATTCCTTCAAGTGCGGCAGTCGAAGCCGATACACAAACGGTTATCGAAGAAATAATGAGTTGTGTTGGTGGAGAAGAAGACCGGTCAGGCGTGCTAGGTATTTCAGAAGAGAAAGTCACACAATTTTTTACAGAAGCCGACGCCTTCTCGCAATGGTGGCAGGAAGCCGAACGCAATGCATCGAGTATTCTGCCGTTAGGGCTTGAAACCGGGAGTGCCAAAACAGCATTTGATAACGTTAAAGTAAAAATTGATGATTACTTTACTCGATGCCATCTAGCGGAATTCGATCCACGTGCAGGTGAACCATTAAATCCGGCATTGACGGAATATGAAGCGTTGGCAAGCAAAAACTTATCTGCTGGTTCGGAACAAGTGGCGTCCCTTCCTTTGGCCAAAATCGAGGCAAAAAAACCACTTCCGCTCGAAACGGGAATCAATCCGGCGTGGATAGTTGCGATTACTGAATTTAAAGTTAAAGTCATCAATCCGTTAATGGGACAAAAAGAAGAACTTAACAATGAGGAATGGCAGCAAATATGCACTAAATTTTCCGCTCATCAGGCATGGTTGGAGACCAAACAAGGTAGCATTGTTGAAGCGCTCACCATCAAACGTGTACGGGAAATTATAGAAGGGGGTTATCAGGAAAAAATCATGGCGTTGATTCACAAAGACAAGTCTTTGGCTAGCGCCTCGGATGCGATCAATTCGGTTGAGAAATTGATTCGCTACCACCGCGATCTTTTTCAATTATTAAATAATTTTGTGTCATTCCGTGATTTTTATACCGCAAACAATAAAGCGATTTTTCAAGCAGGAACACTATATCTTGATGGACGGAGTTGTGATTTCTGCCTGAATGTGACGGATATCAATACACACAGCGGAATGGCCAACTTAAGCGGCACTTATTTGGCCTATTGTGAATGCCGGCGCCGTGATGACGACGCCAAGAAAATCAATATCGTTGCCGCCTTTACCAACGGCGATGCCGATAACTTGATGGTTGGGCGTAACGGCATATTTTATGACCGTAAAGGCCAAGACTGGGATGCCACAATCGTTAAAATTATCGAGCACCCGATCAGCGTTCGCCAAGCTTTTTGGTATCCGTACAAACGGATCGGAAAAATGATTGGCGAACAAATTGAGAAAATGGCCAGTGCCCGTGAAAAAGCAGTTCAGGATCAAGCGGCATCTGGTATCTCAGGAACGGCACAATCTGCGGAAACAGGTAAAGCACCACCGGCTCCATTCGATGTCGGGAAATTTGCGGGTATTTTTGCAGCCATCGGTTTGGCAATTGGCGCTATCGGTACGGCCATTGCATCGGTTGTAACTGGTTTTATCAGCTTAAACTGGTGGCAAATGCCATTAGCCATTTTAGGATTGATCTTATTAATCTCAGGTCCATCGGTACTGCTTGCCTACCTTAAGCTGCGCAAACGTAACTTGGCACCGCTATTAGACGGTAGTGGCTGGGCCGTCAATACACGTGCGATAATCAATATTCCTTTTGGTGCGTCATTGACGAAAATGGCAGTTCTGCCGCCCGGTGCGCAACGTTCGTTGACTGACCCCTATGCCGAAAAGAAAAGTCCATGGAAATTTTATGTGTTCATGTTACTGATACTTGGCGGTATCGCTTATCTCTGGCACAGCGGCTATATCCATCCCGGTACTTTAGATGAATTGAAACAACGACTTGCATCCGCGCCCAACGATGTAAAACCAGATACTGAAAAAAACGTATCAACCAAAGCTCAGGCTGCTAAAACTGAGGATTCCACAGCAACCGTATCGCAACCCGATGCAGCGGTTCTTGAGCAACAACCGCCAGCAAATGCAGCAGAATTGGCGAGCGAATCAGCCGCGAACAAACCAGTAACGGAAACATTGTCTGATGAAACGCCTTCCACCGCACCGCCATCAAAAACTGCTCCAGCGCCAAAACCAAGTAGTCGCTGATTTTGCATTAGGGGCGGTTATCCATCTTTACAAGCCTGCGTATCCCAAATAATTGGGATACGCCAATTGCTCGCAAGCTGTCCATGCGCTGTTTGGTAATCAGGAAAAGTAGCGATTATTCAATACGAAATCAACGATCACAAAAATAAATACTCCGCATTGTAACGGCTTGACAGCTATTGGTGGGATAACGTCTACTATGTGCGTCTTCTCAAACCGTTTATACCGATCTTTTGCTGTTAAGGAATTATTGCCGTGCTTGCCGCTTTGAAGAATTTTGATTTTATTAGAACGCTTGGCTATTTGGCATTTTCTGCGGGATGGATAGGTTTCGCTTATTATTTTGGGCGCATGATTCCCGACCGGCAATTATGGTTTGCGCTATTGATAACTTTTCTGTTTGGTTTGCCAATCTATTTATCTGCCATGTATGCGGTAACCATACAAAGAATTTATCTTTCCAGCCAGTTTAAAAAAATAGGTATTCTGCATTGGTTGTTTACACGGCGAATTTTAGCTTATGTGTGGTGGTTGCTATGGTCAATCGTTTTTGCATTTTCGTTATTACTTTATCTTGGTTCCTCTGATAAGCAGGAGTGGCTTATATTTTTTGCCACTATCCCGGTTTTTGCCATTTTTTACGGATTTTTCTCCCCCATTGCGTCGCGTGAATACAGACCCTACATCGCTGTACACAAATCACTGACTTGGTCACGCTGGATCACGTCGCTACAAATGGCAGTGTTCTTTGTTCTATTCACCAGCGATCAAGACATAAATCGTTGGTACCCTACTTTGGCCGAAGCGGTTGCAACCGAAAGTGAAAAATTAAGTGGCGGCTCCAGCAGCATTTTAATCCTTGAAACACTCCGGCTATTCGGATTTATAGAAGGTTTGAAGCATTATGCGCTAGGCAATTTGCAATCAATCCATGACGCAATGTATTTAGGTATTATTTTTATTGGCAGTTTGTTATTTTTTTATAATATAACACTTGGAATTTCCACCTTCATGGTTCCGTTAGCGGAATATCGCCGTATTTTCGCATCGATTCAAGATAGCGACCAGCCTCCTGCAGTTTCACCATGGACTTGGGCTATTACCTCGGCACTTACAACTTTTTTTGTCATTTTTATTTATGTGCCTTCGACAGTATATGTCGACGCCTGGTTACGCGCCAATCCGGATACTGTCAAAGAAATCCATGCCTCAAAACAAATCGTTGCTGAGAAGGTGGAAATGATAGGTAACGATTACTATCAACCGGGAACTGCTGAAAAAATCGAACAAGCATACCTCGACAGTCTCAACAAGCTGGAACACTCATTGGAAAAATTGCGCGAAAGCACTGTCATGGGATTTATGCGCATGTCTGATAATGTCGATGACTATCTCGATTGGTATTACAGCCTGCCTGGAGAATATGAACGCATCGTGGCTTTGGCAACAGGTGCGTTAGAAAGCTGGATGGCCGAAAAATTACAAAATTATCTGATGAAAGGCAATGTCTTCGGCCCCGTCCAAGAATCGATCGAGCACATTTTGCAAAATAACCAGCAACTTCGCGCCGAACATTTGCAAAAAGTCGAGCAAATATTGACAGAAAATCGTATCTTACCGACGGATGACACGCAGCTTGAGATCGTCAGGCACGCATCCCTGACTGCTCTCAAAGAACCTCCTGCGCATAGCGTGATCGTCAATCTGGAAAATCGCATGCTGATTTCCGGCGGTATCGGTACGGCAGGTGCCATAACCGGAGCAATTGCCGGTAAGATCACAGCCAAAGTTGCCGGAAAAGGTATCATCAAACTCGGTGCCCAAGCCTTGATTAAAGTAACCGCAGGCAAAGCAGTGAGTGCACTTGGCGGCGCAGCGGCAGGCGCTGCAACCGGCATGGCATTGGGTTCTTTCATTCCCGGTATTGGTACGGCTATCGGTGCAGCCATTGGCGGAATCGTTGGCGGCATTACCATTGGCTTGACGGTAGAAAAGCTTTTACTGATGCTCGAAGAGGCATTCTCACGTGAAGAATTCAAGCAGCAAATTTTAGATGCAATCGAAGAAGAACGTAAAGAATTTGAGAAATTTCTCAACAGCCCTGCATTATCCAACACAACAGTCGATAGCACGGAAATCACAACACCTTGAGATTGTCATGGCAATTGAAGCATAGTCATTATTATCAGGATAAATACAGTCTCGGGAAAGCATATGAGATAATTCGCGACGCAAGAAAATAAAAAATCCTGACTGACGAACGGAATCGATATTCATCACACTAATCAAATCTGCAAAAAATTATTGGAGTCTTAATGGAACATAATATTACGCTGATTACTACAATCGCTGCCGGCTTTGGCCTGGCTTTGATTTTCGGCTTTATTGCCGAGCGATTGAGAACTCCCGCGCTGGTAGGCTATTTATTAGCCGGTATCGCAATCAGCCCAACGACGCCGGGATTTGTTGCAGATATCGGCATAGCCTCGCAATTATCAGAAATCGGTGTAATGTTGTTGATGTTCGGGGTCGGTTTACATTTTTCTCTGGATGATTTGCTCGCAGTCAAACGTATCGCGCTGCCAGGCGCTATCGTTCAAATGGCCGTTGCAACAGGTCTGGGTATGGCGATGGCTACATGGTGGGGCTGGAGTTTTGGAGCGGGTTTAGTATTGGGTTTATCGCTGTCGTGCGCCAGCACAGTGGTGCTCCTTAAAGCTCTTGAATCGCGTAGCTTTCTGGAAACCATGAGTGGCCGTATTGCGGTCGGCTGGCTGATTGTTGAAGATCTGGTTACGGTGATGATTCTGGTATTACTGCCTTCATTCTCTACCATGCTGGGAGGATCGAGCGAAGCTGAGAGTGCGACCGATCCCTTATGGTACACGATCGGAATTACTTTATTTCTGGTATCGGCTTTCATTGCCCTGATGCTCATTGTCGGACGGCGTGTATTGCCCTGGTTGTTATGGCAAGTGGCCCGTACCGGATCGCGTGAAATGTTTACGTTGGCGGTTATTGCTGCTGCCATTTGCATTGCTTATGGGGCAGCAGCGTTATTTAATGTATCGTTTGCACTAGGTGCTTTTTTTGCCGGTATGGTCATGCGTGAATCCAAATTCAGCCAACGGGCAGCCGAAGAATCTCTGCCGCTGCGCGATGCATTTGCTGTGCTATTTTTTGTTTCGGTCGGTATGTTGTTTGATCCGGCTGTATTGATTGAAGAACCGCTGCGGGTACTGGGTGTGGTGGCAATCATTATTGTGGGTAAATCCGTGGCCGCTATGTTGCTGGTTTTAATACTACGCTACCCACTTAATACGGTATTGATCGTGGCAGCCAGCCTGGGACAAATCGGCGAATTCTCCTTCATTTTAGCTGGATTAGGATTGTCTCTCGGATTAATGCCAGAGGAAGGCATGAGTTTGGTGCTTGCAGGAGCATTGATTTCTATCGCTTTTAACCCGATTGCTTTCGCCGCTATCGTGCCATTCCGTAACTGGATATTAAAGCACTCAGCTCTGGCACGACAATATGAAAACCGCGACGATCCTTTCGCAGAACTCCCGATGAGTACCGAACGTAAATTTCTCGAAGGGCAAGTGGTCCTAGTGGGGTATGGCCATGTCGGCCAACGTATCGCCAAGGCTTTAGGTGAGAAAGAGATTCCCTACATCGTTGCGGAACAAAATCGCGAACTGGTGCAAGATTTGCGTAAACAGGGCATTAATTCTGTCTCCGGCGATGCAACTGAGCCGTCAGTATTGATACAAGCGCACATCACTGACGCCGCTATGTTGGTTATCGCTACGCCCGACCCGCTCAATGTTCGGCAGATGATCGATACGGCACGTACTTTGAATCCTGATATTGAAATTGTATTACTTAGCCGCAGTGAAGATGAAACTCAGTTATTGCGGAAAGATCATATGGGAACCGTCTTTTTCGGAGAAGAAGAGCTTGCCAAGAATATGACCCATCATATACTTGATCGATTCAACGCAAAATCCGAACTAACACATAAGTTAAGCTAATTATTCATATCAATATTATCTATAAAGAGATTTAACCATGACAGAACAACTCTATGTTGGTATCCATGAGGATGAAAACGAAGGATTAACGCATTTAGGCCGCATCGTCCGGGATGCCTGGGTGTTTGGTATTCTACCCGAAACGGAGACCTGCGCAGGCTGGAGCAATGCACAAATGCAAATTCTATATGAAAAAGTCCACACCGCCTGGGAACCATATGCGCATCTGCCAAGCCGCTTGCCGGATGCGTTGCGCGACCGGCATACTCAGTTATACGCTGAAGCGATTGCAAATGCGAAGAAGAAAGGCTGGAATACAGAATTGGGAGAAGATGATTAGTTTTTTGCTGGAAAGTTGATGATTTTAGCCGGGCCATCAAGCTTAGTTTTATTAACCAGGACCTGTAATGCCGCCGGAAATTCGCTCTGCAGGCGCGCCATCACTGCTGGCATATTCTCACGATAATAAACCGCCTGATAAGCTACCGGTTGATCCAGAGAATCGCGGACATGGGGTTGGAAGTTTTGCCAAGAAATATCTATCCAGCATTTACGTTCCCCATCAATAAACACAAACTCTTCGTTATCAATAATCGCCATATATTGCATGCTGCGAATCGGAACAAATAAATGCTTGGTAGGACAGCGCGCTAACAACGTGATGGCTAAATTATACGTACTCGCCGGCAAGTGCCGGGCTTCCCGGCCGATTTCAGGATCTCGATAACAGGTAATTTCCAT
>CAADGS010000090.1 GCA_900696615.1 uncultured beta proteobacterium | reverse complement strand
TGGTGCCGACACCAAGAATCGAACTCGGGACCTTCTGATTACAAATCAGCTGCTCTACCATCTGAGCTATGCCGGCTTAATTTGATAAGATTAATTCTAAAAATTATTTTATTATTCGTAAGTTAGTTTTTTTATTATTTGATTGATAGGTCAAAGAATTATCTACTATTTTTTTTTCAACACTAAGATTCTCATTATTACTTTTCGTATTTAAGTTAAACATTATTCCTTGATTTACTTCTTTTGCGAATATAGCTTTAATTGAATCTATCGGTATTTCTAATTCTTTTGAAATTCCATTGAATCGTGTCACAAAACAGATAAAATCATTATTAATCATGAGATTATGAGCTGATCTGCTACTAATATTCAGAATCACCTCGCCGTTATTAATATATTCGGTTGAGATATTAAGACTTGAAAAAGCTTCCACAGAGATAAAAGGTGTAAGATCATTATCAATGCACCAATCATAAATCGAACGAATTAAGTACGGTTTGGTTGAATTATTCAAATTCATTTTCGCATAACTTTTTCTGATGCTGATAATGCATCAATAAATAACGGGCGACTGAATAATCGCTCAGCATATTTCAATAATGATGCAGCCTGTTTAGGTAGGCGAATTTCATAATATTCTAAACGCCATAACAATGGTGCGATGGCAACATCTAGCATAGAAAATTCATCGCCTAGCATGAATCTCTGTTTTTCAAAGATCGGAGAGATCATTGTTAACTGTTCAGCTATAACTGAGCGCGCTTTATCCATAGTCTTTTGATCAGACCCATCAAACGCTGCGATATGACAAAATAACTCTTGTTCAAAACGATGTAACAATAAGCGCGCACGAGCCCGCATTACCGGATCCGCAGGCATTAATTGAGGATGTGGAAAACGATCGTCAATATACTCATTAATTATATTTGATTCATATAAGACTAAATCGCGTTCCACAAGTATAGGAGCTTTTCCATACGGACTGATCACAGCCAAGTCTTCGGATTTATTATTTGGATCAACATCAACTACTTGAAAATCCATATCCTTCTCGTGCAAAACAATCCTGCAACGATGGCTATATGGACATGTAATTGTCGAATATAGTGTCATCATAACTGCTATTACCCAATAAACCATTAATATACAATTAATTATATATTAATGGATATCTTTCCAATATTCTTTCTTTAATGCATAAGATAGTATTAACATACCTAGTAAAAATATCATTACTTCAATGCCTAGTTTTTTCCGGGCATTAGCATGAGGCTCTCCTAGGTAAACAAGATAGTTTACGAGATCAGCGACGAATTTATCATAGTCAGATGAACTTAATTCACCAGGTTTTTCTAAAGATAAGCTCTTTTCTTCACCTTTATCAGTTTTCTTAACTACTAATTTTTGCTCGCCTTGCAATTGATATAAAACATGTGGCATTGCAGCTCGATCGAATACCAAATTGTTCCATCCAGTTGCGGTCGAGTCATCACGATAAAAAGCTTTCAGATACGTGTAGAGCCAATCAGCACCTCTTGAACGCGCTATAACTGAGAGATCTGGTGGTACAACCCCAAACCATTCTTCAGCTTCCTTTTTCCGCATAGCGGATTCCATAAGATCGCCAACCTTTTGCCCTGTGAATACTAATTTATCAAGGATTTCTTCATTGGTATACCCAATATCGCGATGGCGGTTATATCGCATATAACTTGCACCGTGACAAGTTAAGCAGTAATTAACAAAGCTCTCTGCACCACGTTTTAACGAAGCATTATCCGTTATATCAACAGGGGCTCGCTCTAATGCCATGCCAGATTCAGCAGCAAAGATGCTAAATGGAGCCATACACAAGATTAATATAGCAATTGTTATTTTCTTCATTTTTTTACTCTTTTAGTCTTTTTGGCTCAGGTTTTGTTTTATCTATCTTGCTATACCAAGGCATCAAGATAAAGAAAGCGAAATAAATAACTGTAAAAATTTGCGCTAATAACGTATACATAGGAGTAGGTGATTTTGTTCCCAACCAACCCAATACAAAAAAGCTCACTACGAATAACGCCAATGCCGTCTTGAACAGAGGCCCTTTATAACGAATTGATTTAACAGGACTTCTATCTAACCATGGCAGAAAACAGAAAATAACCACTGACCCCGCCATTAAAATCACCCCCCATAGCTTGGCATCAATTCCAAGAAAATTAACAGTTACTGCTCTTAACATAGAGTAGTAAGGCGTAAAATACCAAACTGGCGCAATATGATCGGGTGTTTGTAATGTGTTAGCAGGTATGAAATTATTATATTCTAAGAAGTATCCTCCCATTTCCGGAGCAAAGAAAATAATTCCACAGAATACGAACAAAAACACTACAACACCAACAATATCCTTAACCGTATAGTACGGATGAAAAGGAATGCCATCAACGGGAATACCTGTTTGAGGATTTTTATTGTCTTTTATCTCTATACCATCAGGATTATTAGATCCTGTTTCATGCAATGCTAAAATATGTACGAAAACCAATACAAGCAATATTAATGGTAAAGTAACAACATGATATGCAAAGAAACGATTGAGCGCAGCATCTGAAAGCGTAAAATCGCCTAATAGCCACTGTTGAAGCGTATCACCGATAACAGGTATCGCACCAAACATACTAACTATTACTTGTGCACCCCAATAAGACATTTGCCCCCATGGCAAAATATATCCAGTAAAGGCTAGGCTCATAAGCACAAAAAATATAGCCATACCGATTATCCACAAGAGTTCACGCGGTTTTCGATATGACCCATACATCATTCCACGAAACATGTGAAGATAAACTACGACAAAAAACATCGACGCCCCGGTTGAATGCATATAGCGTATCAACCAACCATACTCTACATCCCGCATAATGTACTCTACCGATGCAAAAGCCTGGCTAGCATCTGGCTTGTAGTTCATTGTTAGGAAAATTCCGGTCAAGAGTTGATTTACCAGCACTAGTAAAGCCAGAGAACCAAAAAAATACCAGAAATTAAAGTTTTTTGGCGCATAATACTCGGAAAGATGCGCTTTCCAGTTCGATGTTAGTGGAAAACGCTTATCGATCCATTCAATCATTGAATTAAATAGATTACTCATTTACGTAGATCCCTCACTTTCAGATCCAATTAAAAGACGGCTATCACTCATATACATATGAGGAGGTACAACCATATTGGTCGGGGCAGGTACATTTTTATATACACGACCCGCCAGATCGAATTTAGAACCATGACACGGACAGAAAAAACCACCTTGCCAATCAGGACCAAGATCTGCGGGAGCAATATCTTTTCTAAATACTGGGGAACATCCTAAATGCGTACATACTCCCTCTGTAACTAATATTTCCGGTTTGATTGAGCGTGTACGATTCCTTGCATATTCAGGCTGCTGATTCTTTTCAGAATTCGGATCAGCAAGTTCCCCTTCTACTTTTACCAAAGATTCCAACATTTCCGGAGTGCGATTCAAAACCCATACTACTCTTCCGCGCCATTCCACCATTAACAACATACCAGGCTCGAGCTTTGATATATCCACCTCTACAGGCGCGCCCGCTGCTTTAGCTCGTTCACTAGGCATCATACTTAACAAAAAAGGGGTAGCAATTGCAGCACCTGCAATACCACCCGCCACAGAGGTTGCGGCGACTAAAAATTTTCGCCTGCCACTCATATTTTCATTGATGCTGAAACTATCTGCCATATTCAACTATTCCATCAGTAATATTTTTAACGAAAAACTATCAATAAAACGGCAAATCTGCTTACTTAATCTCTCGTCAGTAAGTTTATTATTGTAAAGTTTGTATTATAAGGTTGCGCAGTATAGCATAACCACTATGAGATTATGTGAATAACTTTATATAGCTTTCCTGTCACTTGCATCAGCAAGATTCAAATGAATTACAGATAAAAACTATCATATAATCATCTACTTAATTTTTCCATGGCATTGCTTGTATTTTTTGCCGGATCCACATGGGCAAGGTTGATTACGGCCAATTTTGTCACTATGGCGAACAAATGGCTGTGTTTTTTCATTTTGATCTCTTGCATAACCGGCTTCTTCATCTAGAACTTCTTTATAGTCGGCATGATGGAGTTGAACATTCTCTGGAGATCGTAATGATTCGCTTGCCGCCTCAACTTGCTGTTCATTTTTTATTTGCACGGTCAGCAGTATTTTTGTTACTTCGGTCTTAATTTCTTCAAGCATCCTGGTAAACAATTCGAATGCTTCACGTTTATATTCTTGTTTTGGATTTTTTTGAGCATAGCCACGTAAATGTATTCCCTGCCGCAAATGATCCAATGCCGCCAGATGTTCCCGCCAATGTGAATCTAAAACTTGCAGCATTACAACACGCTCATAATGATGCATGATTTCATTACCGACTTTTTCTACCTTTTCTTGGTATTGTTTAGTTGCCAATTCGATAATACGTTGAGATAAATTCTCTTCATGCAACTCTGGCTCTTGTTCAAGCCACTTTTGTACGGGAAAATGCAATTGATATTCAGCGGCAAGTGTTTTTTCAAGTCCCACTACATCCCATTGTTCTTCAACACTTCCAACCGGAATATATTGATTAAATAAATCATTGAGCACATTTTCACGTATCGCCGCGATAGTCTCCGAAATATCGCGCTCTGATTCCAATAACTCATTACGTTGCTGATAAATCACTTGCCGCTGATCATTGGCAACATCATCATATTCCAACAACTGCTTACGCATATCAAAATTTCTTGCTTCAACTTTACGTTGGGCATTTTCGATCGCCCGAGTTACCCAGGGATGTTCAATAGCCTCACCCTCAGGCATCTTAAGACGCGTCATAATATTTGCGACGCGGTCTGAAGCAAAAATACGCAATAAAGAATCCTCCAAAGAAAGATAAAATCGACTCGAACCTGGATCTCCTTGCCTTCCGGAGCGCCCCCTCAATTGGTTATCAATTCGACGCGATTCATGGCGCTCAGTCCCAATAATATGCAGCCCCCCCTTACTCAATACCTCTGCATGCGTAACTTTCCATTTTTCATATACCTCATGGATAAGCTTTTCTTTGTCCTCGACCGTTAGTTTCTCATCATGCTTTATACGTTCTATCTCCGGTTCAGGATTCCCCCCCAGTACAATATCGGTTCCTCTCCCCGCCATATTGGTTGCGATGGTAATCATTTTAGGTCGGCCCGCTTGCTCGACAATAGTCGCCTCACTAGCGTGCTGCTTAGCATTTAATACTTGGTGAGGGAGTTTTTCCTGATTGAGCAGTTTTGATAATAGCTCATTGTTTTCAATAGATGTTGTGCCCACCAAGACAGGTTGCCCTGCTTCATGGCATTCCTTGATTCCGTAAATAATCGCTGCATATTTTTCCTGGGTTGTACGAAAAACCAAATCCATGCGATCTTCACGAATCATTGCCCGATGCGTAGGAATGATTACTGTCTCAAGACCATATATCTGCTGAAATTCAGCAGCTTCGGTATCCGCTGTACCTGTCATACCGGATAACTTCTGATACATACGAAAATAATTCTGAAAAGTAATGGATGCAAGTGTTTGATTTTCTTTCTGGATTACCACCCCCTCTTTCGCTTCTACAGCCTGGTGCAAACCATCTGACCACCGACGCCCCGCCATCAAGCGGCCAGTAAATTCATCAACAATGACTACTTCACCATTTTGCACTACATAATGTTGGTCCAGAAAATATAAGCTATGGGCTCGTAGGCCTGCATTCAAATGATGAATTAAATTGATATTTTCTGGATCATAAAGACTGGTTCCATGCTTTAACAAACCAGCACCGGTTAACAGCTTCTCTGCATGCTCAAACCCGGCTTCGCTCAAGGTGACCTGGTGTGATTTTTCATCCACACTATAATCTCCCGGCTTATCTTCGGCTTCTTGACGGATTAACTTCGGAATCAGTGCATTGATACGCACATATATTTCCGTATCTCCTTCAGCCTGTCCTGAAATAATAAGAGGAGTACGTGCTTCATCAATCAGAATCGAATCCACTTCATCAACAATTGCGAAATTAAGCATGCGTTGCACGCGCTCAGAAGGGTGAGTCACCATATTGTCACGCAAATAATCGAAGCCATACTCATTATTGGTACCGTAAGTAATATCAGCAGCATAAGCAGCTTGTTTTTCATTAAAAGGCATTTGCGCATAAATCACACCCACACTCATACCTAAAAACTGGTAAATTTTTCCCATCCAATCGGCATCGCGTTTTGCCAAATAATCATTTACGGTAACGATATGCACACCACTGCCTGACAATGCATTCAGATAGGCCGGTAATGTTGCCATCAGCGTTTTTCCTTCACCTGTCCGCATTTCGGAAATCTTGCCTTCATGCAGTACCATGCCTCCTATAAGCTGAACATCAAAATGGCGCATTTCCAGGATCCGCTTTCCGGCTTCTCGCACTACAGCGAATGCTTCAGGTAACAAAGTACCTAAATTTTCTCCTTCATGGATACGCTGTCTAAACTCATCGGTTTTAGCGCGTAAATCAGCATCGGATAGGCCTTGTATTGACGATTCCAAACCATTAATGATCTGCACAGTTTGCGAATACTGCTTGATCATCCGATCATTGCGACTACCAAAAATTTTTTTAAGTATATTGCCTAGCATATAATCTCTAAGTTCTGCTTATGGTTAAACAAATGTCAAAAATAAAGGGTGAGATACAGAACTCACCCTTACAAAAAACTAAAAGTAATATTGATTCAACTTGAATTGCATATACAATAAAATTTCCAACTTGAATACCAGTTACTAGCTTTGATAACTTAATCTAATGACGATTATTATTCAATGTCATAAATAATTAATTTACGAACAACCGCCTTTTCCTCAATCTGTTGAACTTAACTCGATTTCTTTAGAAATTTGGATGGATTGAGAGGTTTATCTTTATATCTAATTTCAAAATGTAAATGCGCCCCTGTTGAACGACCGGTATTGCCGACCTCCGCAATTTTTTGTCCTTGAAGCACTATTTGTCCTAACTCAACCAATAGTTTCGATGCATGAGCATAACGACTCACCATCTCATCGCCATGATCAATTTCGACCATATTACCATACTCGGGATGACGATCTGAATAAACCACTACCCCAGCTGCAGCAGCTTTTATAGGCGTACCTATCTCTGCAGAAAAATCAACACCATCATGAAATGCTTTCTTTCCTGTAAAAGGATCAATTCGATAACCAAAACCTGAAGAGTACCAATCTGACTCTATAGGCATCTCAGTAGGTAAGATAAATTTTGTCAAGCGATCATGCCGCAATAAAAAATCCAGTGCGCTTAATTTATCTTGCCGTTCATCCAGCATACTAGATAACTTTTCGAGTTTATGATCAAATTCAATAAAAGTGAGTCCTTCAGAATTTAATTCTGAATGCATACCGCCTTGTCCAGGCACTGTGTTAAATGAAAAATCTTGTGGTTTGAAACCTGATGACTCGGCTAGTCGCTCGCCGAGAGCATCCAATCTTAACAATTGCGCTTGCATTTGCCCGAGCTTGCTCGCCATAATGTTCAGATTATCTTGCAAATGCGTTTGTATTTTTCGATGTCTTTCTTCTTGAGGATTAACCAGCACTGCTCTCAATGCCGGTGTATCTATTCGATCTGCATAACGGAGAGAAACAAAATTCAAGCCCAGAGCTAATATTACGAT
>CAADGS010000089.1 GCA_900696615.1 uncultured beta proteobacterium | reverse complement strand
CAATGGCTATTGAATTTTGAGCATGCCAGCAAGATTGCCGATCGCATTAATGAAAATTTTGATTTGTTTTATCGAAGTCACCATGCTGATTTACAGTTTTTACATGCAATGGCATCAAACGAAGATGAATCGGCTCAATTCACTCGCGACGCGATCATGAGTTGGATCGAATTCACTTACAAAGTTTCATCCGGATATATTCCAATTCACACACCCTTTAAACAGTTGCAGAAATTTCTGTCACCCAAGGCCGGAGCATTATTTAAAAAATATTTCACACAGCAAGGCAGACGACTAAACTGGACACCTGCGTATTTGTTCTCTTTAAAGTGCAACCGGGAGGTAATGCTGCCGTCCACATTCTATGAGTTAGACTGCTCACAAACAAACTGGCTAGCCGAGAAAAAAGATGTACAAAATATCGCTCTCGGTAGCTTATTGCATGTCATCCAGGATTCATTCTCGGACAGCCATGTAACCCGAAATCCAGATTATGACGGCAACTATTCGCTCATCCACGGGCGCTCTGCAGTACAAACTTTCAATACCTACAAAAAGCAAAGTATAAGATTGCATCGCGGCGCGGATTCCTATCCACACGACATGGAAAAACCGCCTGAGCAAAGCGGATTTAATTTGGAAGAGGTTTCGGCAGAAATAATTTCTTATGTTTTGTCGGATAGAGTCCGCCCCAACCACAAAAACCGTCATGCAATGGTTAAAACCAAACTGAAAGACGGGATATTTCATCTTCTCGATCCCAATGCAGTGGCAGGATCGGGAAAATATAAGTAATAGCTTGTCCTTTCTAACTTTGTCTTGATAAAAATTTTGAAAGTGTTTTTTACCAGTACACTTTTGCCGGCTCAATCGTAATTGCTCTTTCTAGCACCTTAGATGTTAAAGGAAGAGCATGTATTTTTCTATATGGGATGAGATCATTTAGCAAATCCGGGCGATTGATTCCAACGCACAATTGATTGATTTTTCATATCATGGCGGTGTCATTCTCACGTGCGGCACCTGCATTAAATGGCGAAATCAAGATGCGAGTGAATCTATCCAATCTCAATCATGAATGATTGCTGTGAGACGATCGAGTGATCAGATAAAATTGCTACTTTTTGTGTCACAGAATGAAACAGTTATTTAATGGAAAAGATTTAACAAAGCTCTATGATCGGGACCGATCTATTTAACTCCCACAAAATCAACTCACGTAAAAATTGCGCATCATACCCATATCTTCATGCTCCAAATTGTGACAGTGATAGAGAAATAACCCGGTATAGTCTTTGAATGGCTTGATTATCTCGACTTCCTCACCGGGCATGACCAAAACCGTATCTTTCCAGCCGTTGTTAATGAATCCGTCCTTGACGCTATCGTAACCGCTGTTTGGGTCATTCTGTTTGCGTGACAAAATCTGAAATTGTTGACCGTGCAGATGGATAGGATGTGGTAACGACATCATCATACCCATCATACCGCCACCCCGGCCTCCTCGTCTGCCCATGCCATGGCTTTCGTGAAAAATCCGCATTCTTTGAACACTGTTAACCGGAATTTTTTCAAGCTCCAAATAATTATCCATATCAAACGTTCTGCCATTTAACTGAAAAGTCATATGACGCATACCAATTGCAATAGGAATAATTTTTTCAGGATTGGATGCATTTTGGGCGGTGAGGCGAGTCATAGGCACAAGTTCCGCAGGCAGTTTCGGTGAATCGCCGACTTGCTCGGCAACATGAAACCGGAAAATCGCAATCTTTCCTTCTTGACTCAATGTATCAGCCATCATGCCCATTCTGCCCATGCCATGACGCATTCCGCCTCCTCCCATTCCCCGCCCCATATTCGAGGTGATGTGATAAGGCAAGCTTTGCAACTCGAGCTCAGAGCCAACCCTACGGCCACTGAAATCAATCCACAACTCGACACGTTCTGCCGGTGCAAGCATGACATAAGGCAATGATTCTGGCTTCTGCAGCAATGCGCCATCAGTACCTATAACGGTAACAGGAGTACCATCATCCCAGGCCAGCTTATAAATTCTCGAATTTGAGCCATTCAGTATCCGCACGCGATATGCTCTGGTTTTGACTCTGATTTCACTGTTTTCCAGACCGTTTGCCAAAATGGTATCTCCGAGAAAACCTGTCATTCGCTGATGCATGTTCAATACATACCGCAGTTGATTACCATTGGAAAAAGTGCGATCTTGGATAACAAGCGGAATATCATATTCACCGTTTGGCAAATCAAGCTTCCGCTCCGCTTCATCTGCTATGGTAATTAATCCTGCCAATCCCTGATAAACCTGGGGAGCCGTCAATTCATGTGTATGCGAGTGATACCAGCACGTGCCGGCTGGGTTCCTGACTTCAAATTCGTACACATAATGCTCACCTTGAACAATCGCATACATCGGATGCCCATCCATCATCTGCGGCACATGCATGCCGTGCCAATGCGTAACACAGGGCTCAGGTAATTCGTTATAAAAGAATATGCGAACTTTCTGGCCCTGCTGAAAATTGAGAATAGGACCCAAATAGCCGGGCAATTCTTTCAATGTGGCTGGCGGCCCATTCAATAATTTTGCAAAATATTTAAAAACATGTGTTTGCGCTCCTGAACGAATCGGCACATCAGCCATCCGGGCTGTCAAAGCAATTTCGACATCCGCCTTAAATCCTGGATTAGGCGTACTGTTAATTCTCCGGCTTTCTCCAAACGCAAAACCGGGTAATGCAGCGGTTAATGCACCCCATCCCATATTCTGGATAAATTGCCGTCTGTTACGATCGATATGTGTCATGATAATTTTCTGTAATAAAACAATTAATGATAAGTTGCCTATTAAAGAGCGCCCCCGATCTTGATTTCACGCTAAAGCTATTGTTCGGCTACGCGCAACTTTTGATTACTTTCAATTGCCTGCTGCAATATTAGGTTCCGTTCATTTTTTGGCAATTTACTCAGTTTTGCAACGGCTGAAAAAAACTTCCCCATATCCTTGTCATGTTGCTGGAGAATCGCCTCGAAAGCAGGCAATAACTGCGTATAAATCGAAACAGTTGCCACAATTGCATTGTTTAAATTCTGTGCGAACCATTGATCGTATACGCTGAATTCACTTTTTTCCGCTTTAAGTAGTAAAAATTCTGCGCGTAAATCATCAAAAATACGCGCTTTCAGCATTCGCTTTTCTGTGTCACTCAGATCCGAGTGAAACAATTGCCGTAACCTTTGCCGATGCCTTAACACCATTTCAACAAAAATAGTTTCTCTTTCTTGCCTCGCGCTCAGAGCGGCCTGCTCGAAAGCCGTACCTGTACTTTCATACCAGCGCCGAACGCCTTCATGTTCCACGGCGGTGGCAAATGACTCATTAAAGACGCTGTCATCCGGTACATACACAACCTGATGAGCCAGTTCATGAAACATCAAACGGGCAAGATTCGCTTCAGAGTAGCCGATGAATGTATTCAACACCGGATCACTAAACCAGCCCAGCGTTGAATAGGCACGGATACCGCTGACATGAACATCATAACCTTTCTTTCTAAGCGTTTCGGCGTAACGTTCAGCTTTGTCTTGAGAAAAAAAACCGCGGTAATTAACACAACCAACTTCCACAAAACACCATTTTTTGAGTTTAAGCGAAAGTTCCGGCGAGGCAAAAACATTCCATACTACATAAGGACGCTCCAAATCGGCATAGCTTGTGTAACTCAAATTATCCGGCAATTTGAGTTCATGGCTTGCAAATTCACGCATCTGAACAATCTTTCTAAGGGTGACCTTTAATTGAGGATCCGCATCAGGATCGGCAATAATTTTTCGAATGGGCTGGGAACGATGCATCACTTCAAAATGCCCGCCAATCGCCTGAGCATAGTATGGGATATTTGCGCAGGAACTAAGCCAAATGGCCAAGCCTGCAACAATGACCAGTTTGATAGTGCGTGCAAACTGTAAAGGCACTTTGTTTCCCGATAAATTATGGGGCAAAAATAAAGGAAAAAAACGTTGCATAACTGAAAACATCATACTCACTTTTGCATATATTTTTCAATAAATCGCTTGGAATCCAGTCAATCACCCTCCATAAGATTTCACTTACAACGATTAATTCCCTTTTGTTGCGCAACAGCTTCTTTTAGCACTCTCCACTTTTCTCTATTGGTACCGATATAAGCATCTTGATTTATAAGGAAAGATGATATTCAGCATGCATTCACAGCAATACCTCATTAAAAATAGAAGTGCAGCTTTAGTAAACAATTATGAAAAGTTGCCATGCACCCTAATGCTTTTAGCAAAAGCCCACCTTCTCATCGTTTGAAAATTATGGAAATCAAAACTGAAACATATTTAATCCTAGGTATCACGCCAGCAGGCCGACCTTTTCGTCCAAGCGATTGGGCGGAGCGGTTATGTGGAATACTTGCCAGGTTTGACAATAAAGGCCGTTGGGTATATTCGGAATATGCACAACCTGTCATTCATGAGGGCCTAACCGGCGTAAAAGTAAATACGGCATTACAAAATCTTAATAGCAGCGCTTATGAATTCATGATGAATTTTGCTGAAGACAATCGTCTTAAAGTGATCGCTGACAGAAAAATAATTTATATTAATCAATTCATTACAAGACAAGACAATGTATCTTCGTTAAGAAAGCAGACGGCAAGTTGATTTATAGTGTTTTAAGATATTCGAGCAAATCCAGGCGTTGTTCTTTTGTTAATGCGGGAAGTATGGTTCCATCCGGCTGTGGCGTTCGTCCGGATGCGTATTCATGGCCGCTATTATCGTTGCCCCGAATACTGGTTCGGAATAAAAAACCGTTATAACCTTCCGTTTTAAATCCGACTCTCACGGCATCAAATTCACGCGATCCCACGACAAATTCATCCGGCCGGTACTCACCTTCAAGTGAATCTTCCTCTTGTCTTTTCGGCAATAGCAAATCATACAACGTAGGCACTGAACCATTATGCAGATATGGGGCAGTAGCCCAAATACCATTGAGTGGACGGGCCTTATATGACATTACCGAAGCAAATGGCTGATCTGTCGTATCAGGCTTGTAGTTGCCTTGTTTAATCGAAGGCCGAACTTCGTTATCAAAAAAAGTGTGCGCAAAGTCGAGCGAACGCTCAATCCAGCTACGAACAAACCATTTATCGGGATCAGGCGTAGTCACGACATTACGCGTTGCAGCGGTCAACAAGGCAACCACCGGTGCCTGTTGCTGCAATAACAGGTTGCCGACACCGGATTTGACATAGTGATTACGCAAAATACCGCTATAGCCGCTATATGCAAGACTGTTTTCAGCCATCTTAGCATCCGTTCCAACCGATGAAACTGCTATCATTTTAGCCACCACACGGCGATCAGGGTCAGAACGGTTGATGTGCTGATGGCAAGATGAGCAATAACGCGCATAGAGTATGGCGCCATTATGCAATCGCGTCTTGTCAAGCTTTGGCAAAACATGCTCTGGCCAGAGTGGTGAAGTTAATTTACGTAGATGTTTTTCCACGCGGCGCAAGTTACGAATATCGATAGACGATTGAAAATTGACATGTTTATCGCCGAAACCCTGTCCACCTAAAACGGAAGATAACGTAAAACCGGCTTTTTCTTGCCAGTCGAGCGTGCCAAATACGCCGATTATCTGTCCGGCATTACGCGCCATCGGCCCCAATTCGCTGTTATCAACCCTGCCATTCCATTGCACATAATCATGCACAGGCACATCCCAGAGAAACGGATAACTTACCGGAGCGTCAGCAGGATTATAGATCTTATTTCGCAACGTGATGAGCTGCTTATCGCCCAAGTAGGTTTGTATTCGTTCAATGATATGATCTCGATTGCTGCTAGTTAAGACCGGCTCAACATTTTGCATCACATCGGTTAATTCGTTCGGAGATAATATCTCACCAAGCAATTCCCGCATTTGTTGTGCACTCATGAGATGTTCAAGCACGCGGTTATAAATGCGCCCAAAAGCATCCAATCGCGCGTAGCCATAGCGCGTGAGCGGACGTTTCACATCCCTGGGGGTATTAACAATGGTATACGTTCTAATTCGTTGAGCATATTTTCTCAAATCCACCATGACGGCATCGGCATTGTCATAGTGACCATGTTTTAGCACATTGGTAACAAAGCGCTGCAACTTTTCCGGAATTGCTAACGTTGCGTGCAAAGCATCGGCCAAATCAATCATGAAATTTTCCATGTCGGTATTAGCCGGACCACCGTCGATACGCATTCCGGTACCTTGATAATTGATTTGCGTTGTATGGCAGGCCGCACATGTAAATCCCATGTATGCCTTACCTTGATATTCATCGCGAACCATGCCAACCGGCAAACCATCCGGATTGCTGATTGTAGGTCGCTGCGGTAAATAACCATAGCGATCGATGTTTTCGTCGCCACGAAACAACTCACTGGAATCGACCTGTTCCAACACTAGAAAGAAGCTATAAGGCAACAAATTTGAACCTTGTGTCACCGTATAAAACCACAAGCTATCTGAAGGCGACCAACCTTGATCAAGGTATACAACGCGGGAAAAGCGATCACCGAATTTATCGGTTGCCCGAGTAATGGCACCTCGAGCGGGATCTTCATCACGAAATTCGTACAACCGATAAGTTATGCCAAGCACTGCCCAGGCACTAGCCAGAATTAACGTAACTCCTATTAACAGTTTTATTACATGCCAAAAGTAGTCTGAATTACCGGAGCTCATACCGATTGTTGCCACCAATCCGCAACTACTTTGCCCATAGCGGGATTAACCAGATAACCGTACGAACGATGGCAATTCAACCCCTTCTCGTTACGGTAAAAATTATAGATCCTGTCGCAGTGATCCTCGATACTATCGATAATCCCAAGAGATAACATTTCCGCAAAGTCATCGGCAAAAATCTGATCCAACGCGGTGATGTCACCGACTGCGGAAATATTGACCCAACGCCGGATATTCGTAGGATATTGCTTTTTTCCTGATAGATTGTTACCCATCAATCGACGTTGCACGTAATTCATTCCCAAGGGACTGCCAATAGTCAGAAACATATCGATTTTACCGGGTAAACGTTCGAGATGAGACAACTCCCATAACGTATCGTATGCAATTACGGAACCGAGGCTATGTCCAATCAACAGCACTTTATCGTTATTCGTTAATAAGGGACGCAACGCCTGTTTCAATAGTTCGCGTACTTCGCACGCGATATTACTGCCATTTTCAAAATAGCGGGTCGTTTCTTGTGCCGTCAAGCGCAAATCTTTCGGGGTGAAGTAAAGCAAAAATGGCAAATAATCAACGATTGTATAAAGCATGCGCATCAATTTGCGGTGCCACGCATTGGCCTCGTAAATATCCTGCTCGGTTGGACCATGCTGATTGATCAAAGCGTCAATCCAGGCAAGCTCACTGCTAATATCCTTATTTTGAAGATAAAAAAGATGGTTCCATGCAATCAATTTAAAGTTCAGAGCATGTTGACGCAGATCAATAAATATTTCTGGCTCAGCACGCCGCACACCTTCCAATAACGTGCGCCACAATACTTTGCAATGTTGATCCGCTGGAGGTTTTGGATTTTTTCCTGGAACAAAAATGATGTGACGCTGATTCATTCTGATGATTATCGCATGTCGATTATTTACAATAGTGCGTGTAGCGCTATGAGGCAATTATAAAAAATTCCATTATCCACCATATCTGTATTCGTTCAGCAACCATTCAGCTTGCTTCAACTAGATTCCGGCTTGATGGTCAGTTTTAATCAGGATGAATTCTATTGTTATAAACGACAATAAAAACCTGATTATCCACGTTATTCATGTTGCCGAATCTCTAAATTCGTATATGATGGCAGGCAATTTTTGTAAAAAGATTAGAAGAATACCATTTCTTCGTAAATGAAAGGCTCTATGCAAATACAACCATTTCGATATTCAATATTATCCTGCATACTCTTTGCATTATTATCCTCTAACTCAGTAGCCCAACCATCCGTTCCACTTCCGATTGGAGCGGATGGACTACAACCACCAACCCTTTCGTCGCCGCCTGCAAGCGAATTGAATCCACCCGCAACTCCGTTTAGGAATGAATTGCCAAGACCGCACGCTACCTTGCCAATTACGGGATCACAAGGACCTGCAGTACCGTACACAATCGAAGAATTGCAGCGATTGGGCTTACAAGCCAACGGTCTGGTTCTCGCAGCACGCTCGCAAGTCGGTATGGCTAAGGGAGGCGTTGTTGCCGCCTCAGCATATCTCAACCCAGAGGTGATGTTTATGGTTGGTCCAATGGACAGGCGACTCCCAATAGAAGACACTGGCCCCGCAAACAGCCAACGCTCGATTACCGTAATGCAACCCATCGAAAATCCTTTCATGCGTAGTGCACGTATTGCCGCATCGGAAGCCACCGTCGATGCCAGCCGGGCGAGTTTGGATCAAGTCAGCGCCGATTTGGCCGCACAATTGCGGGTTCGCGCTTATGAGTTATTGCTGCGCCAAGAACAAGCCGCTTTGGAGCAAAGTATTTATGATTTACTGGAAACCGTGCGTAAGCGTATTGCAGCGAATGTCGAACGCGGCGAATTGGCTCGGTTCGAACTTATTCGTGCCGATACGGAATTGCAAAGCGCAGCCAATCGTAAAGAAGCCGCGCGATTGAACGCTGAGCGTGCCAAAGTTTTTTTGATGCAGCTGACAGCCGGCGCCTTACCCGCCAATTTTCAGATCAAAGGATCGTTAAAAGATACAGTTGATATGCCGCCGTTGGATGAATTGCGCCGGCAAGTGCCCACTGTCAATCCGGATGTAGTTCGCCTGGAAGCAGAGCAGGAACGCGCCAATAAGCGCATCAGCCAAGAAAGGGCTTCGATCCTGCCATCCATCAATGTCTTATACACCAATTACCAAGATCAGCAATTTCAATCCAATACTGCTGGCATGAGTGTCAGAATCCCAATCTGGTATCGTCGTCGCGGTGAAATCGATTCCGCTATTTTTGATTCTGCACGGATAAAAGAATCCCTTGAATACCGACGCTATGAAATTGGTCAATTATTTGAGGCCGCATGGCAGGCTTATCAGATCGCAGTACAGCGGGTAGCCATGTTCGAAGGTGGATTAATCAAGGAAGCGGAAAATGCAGTAAAAGTTGCCGAAGCGGCTTACAAGTTTGGCGAACGGGGATTGATTGAGTTTTTGGATTCACAACGCATTTTACGTGGAATCCTGGGTGACGCCCTGTTAGCCCGTTTTGATTTGCATTCCGCCGCTGCTGAAATTGATCGGCTACGCGCACATTATCCCAAGGAGCTTATCCCCGAATGAAATTCAAACTTTTTTTTATCAACTGCATAGTTTTATCCATTCTTTTTCTAACAGGATGCGATAAAAACGAATCCAACAAAGATTCCGGAAAAGAGACAACCCAATATGATCCGGAAGAAGAAGACCGGGATATCAATAGCATAACCGTGCGGCCCGAATTGGCTGATCGTTTAAAAATCGGCAATCCATCGTTAATTGATCTTGCCGACAAGATACTGGTTCCCAGCCGGGTACAAGTGGATGAAGAAAGAACCGCACAAATTGGTTCTTACGTAACAGGGCGTATCATCGATATGTTTGTCATTCTGGGTGATTACGTTAAGCCTGGCCAACCCCTTGCACGTATTACCAGTCCGGATTTAACAAATTCCCAATTGGCTTATTTACGTGCTGTCTCTCGCGTTGTGGTAACCCAAAAAGCCGCTGACCGTGCACGGCATTTGCTGGCTGCCGACGCGATACCAGTCGCCGAAGTTGAACGCCGGCAATCCGAACTGGAAATCGCAAAAGCCGAAAGGGGCGCAGCATTGGATCAACTAAAATTATTTGGTATGGGAGAAGAAGAAATTAAAGCGCTGAACAAAAAGGGAACAATTTTACCCTGGCTTGATATTAAAGCCACCCGTGAGGGTTATGTGATTGCTCGAAACATTATCGTGGGCCAAGTAGTTCAACCTTCTGATCCGCTCTTTCAAGTAGCAGATTTATCTTACGTCTGGGTAGTTGGCGATGTTCCGGAACAAATTGCACGTGATGTCCGGCTGGGACAGCATGTAGAAATCAATGTGCCGGCAATCGGTGGTACCGATTTTGATGGAGTCATCATTTTTGTCTCGGATATTGTTAATCGACTGACTCGAACTGTAATGACACGCGTTCTGGTGGAAAACCCCGATCGCAAACTAAAACCGGACATGTTGGCCAATATGCACATTACCGATACGCAGCAAAAAATTCTAGTCGTTCCGGAAGCGGCTGTCGTACGTGAATTAAACCAGGACTATGTATTTGTCCAAATTAGCGAGAATCACTTTCAACGCATACTGGTTGAGCTGGGTCCCGAAGTTGCCAATTTCCGGCCTGTACTGAATGGACTGACGATTGACCAGAAGATTGTACTGGAAGGCGCTTTTCATTTGGATAGCGAGCGCAAGCTGGCTGAATTGGAGTAATCCATCATGGCTGCAATTGTACGCGCGATGTTAAACCAGCGTCTGCTGGTATTGGTAATCGGATTGATGTTGTGCATAGCCGGTGGTTTTGCTGCCAAAAACCTATCGGTCGATGCATTCCCGGATGTTACTAATATTCAGGTTCAAGTGGCCACGGTAGCGATCGGCCGCAGTCCGGAAGAAATGGAGCGACTGGTTACGGTACCGGTAGAAATTGCCATGACCGGCCTGCCTGGATTAGTTGAGATGCGTTCCATGAATAAGAGCGGGTTATCGCTGATAACGTTAGTTTTCACCGACCAGACCGATGTATTTTTTGCACGCCAATTGGTCATGGAGCGGATTATCGATGTAACGCCTCGCCTGATACCGGGTATTACACCGGTACTGGGACCGGTTTCAACCGGTTTGGGTGAAGTGTATCAATATACTATCGAACACCCTGATGATGGCAAACGACCGCTGACCGTCGAAGAGCTGACCGAGCGACGCACCATTCAAGACTGGGTCGTGCGTCCGCTATTACGTTCAATCCGTGGTGTTGCGGAAATCAACTCAATCGGTGGACATGTCAAGGAATATCAAGTTTACGCTGATCCCAATAAGCTGCGGCACTATGATCTCACTCTGACCGATGTGGATCGGGCATTGGCCAATAACAATTCCAATGCAAGCGGTAATATTTTGGCATTGCATTATGAACAATATTTGATCCGCGGCGTAGGATTAATCGCTACACTGGATGACATTCGCAATATTGTTTTGAGGGAGATGAATGGTGTTCCGGTTTATGTACGGGATGTGGCCGAAGTAAAATTTGGCGGAGAGGTGCGCCAGGGTGCCAGCATAAAAAATGGCTATACCGAGTCGGTAACCGGCATCGTCATGATGCTACGTGGTGGTAATGCTAAAGAAATAGTCACGCGGATCAAAGAGAAAGTAGCCGAAATCAATGAACGAGGTATGCTCCCCAACGGTCTGCAAATAGTGCCTTTCTATGATCGAACCGACCTCGTGGATGGTGCATTATCTACGGTACAAAGCACGCTGATGGAATCTTTAATTTTAGTCATCATTGTGTTATCGATTTTTCTCGGGACCGTCCGCACCAGTATTGTCGTTTGCTTTACGCTCATTATTACGCCGCTGGTAACTTTCATGGTAATGAATTACTACGGCATGCCTGCCAACTTGATGTCTTTAGGTGGACTAACCATCGCACTGGGCATGATGGTTGATCCAACCGTAGTGGTAGTTGAAAACATTTATCAGCGCTTGGGCCAGGCAAAAGATTCAGGGCAATCCAAGTTCAATGTTATTGTCAATGCCGTAGCTGAAGTAGGTACACCGGTAATCTTTGGCGTATTCGTTACTATCCTGGTATTCCTGCCACTCATGACGCTCGAAGGCATGGAGGGAAAGACTTTCAGTCCATTAGCCGTGACAATTGCTATTGCACTACTGGTTGCACTATTTGTATCGATATTACTGTCTCCGGTATTAAGCGATTATCTTCTACAAGGTGGCAGTGAGCAAGATACCAAAATCGTGGCTGTACTAAAAGGCGGTTATTTGCGTGTCTTTAATCTGGCCATGCACAACCAGAAAAAAACCATGATTGTTGCGATAAGCTTGCTGATGTTTGCATTTGCGCTGTTTCCTTTCCTAGGTAAATCGTTCATTCCCATCATGAAGGAAGGTGCGGTAACACCGGTAATTATACGTGCCCCCTCTATTTCACTGGATGAAGCCATTAAATTGGAAATCGAGGCGATGAAATTGATCGCTGCCATTCCTGGCGTGAGAAATGTTGTATCCAAGTTAGGGCGTGGGGACACACCGGCTGATCCGGCGTCACAGAATGAATCCGATCCGATCGCGGATCTGGACTTAGAAGGATCGGGCCGTACCCAAGCGGAGATTGAAGAAGATATCCGTAAGGCATTAGCCGTGTTGCCGGGCGTCAATATAGTCCTATCGCAACCTATAGCGCAGCGCGTAGATGAAATGGTAACCGGCGTGCGTTCACAAGTAGCAATCAAAATTTTTGGGGACGACCTGGAGCAACTGCGCATTCTATCCGAACAAGTAGCGCGCATTGTCAAATCAACACCCGGCGCCCGAGATATTCGCATTGAACGCTTGTCGGGCCAACAAGAATTGACTATCAATATTGATCGCAGAGCTATAGCCCGGCATGGTATCAATGTCTCTGATGTTAACGAATTGATTGCCACGGCAATTGGCGGCAAAGCCGTTACCCAAGTTTTCGAAGGTGAAAGGCGCTTTACTTTATTACTAAGATTTCCAGAAGAATTTCGCCATGATGTAGAAGCAATCAAGGATCTATTGTTAAGACCCGTCAACACCGCGACCATGCAAAATGGCGGAACCCAAGGTGGCATGCTGGTACCGCTGAGCGCCGTAGCCGATATACAGGTAGTTGATGGTCCTGCAATTATCTCTCGCGAATTTGCCAGACGCCGGGTGGTTGTCGGTGCCAATGTGCATGGGCGCGATATGGGAGGATTTGTAGAAGAACTCCAGCAGCGTACCGCGAAAGAAATTAAATTGCCCACTGGTTATTATTTCGTGTGGGGAGGTCAATTTGAAAATATGCAACGTGCGATGGCAACTCTTTCGATAATTGTTCCAATTACACTGGCAGCCATTTTCTTCCTATTATTCATGCTGTTTAATTCGATTAAACTGGCAGGGCTTATTTATCTGGTATTGCCCTTTGCTTCGGTCGGTGGAGTTGTCGGGCTTTTTATTTCCGGTCAGTATCTATCCGTACCCGCATCGGTAGGCTTTATTGCCGTGTGGGGCACTTCCATTCTTAACGGTGTGGTACTAATCTCTTTTGTCCGCGAATTGCGTGAAAAAGGTTTCAGTGTTGAAGATTCTGTCAGAAAAGCATGCGAACAACGTTTTCGTCCGGTTATGATGACTGCTGCAACCACAGTACTTGGATTAGCGCCTTTCCTGGCTGCAACAGGATTGGGCTCGGAAGTCCAAAAACCACTAGCGATTGTAGTAATCTGCGGCTTGACGACTGCGACCATGATGACGATGGTTGTCATGCCGATGCTCTATCGTTGGTTTGATGATCCACCGGTGAAACACATAACGAATGAGCCTGAATCAGCAACAACGGCAATCGAACAAATTCCAGTCGAGAAAAGTTGATATTCTATTCTGAAGAGCTGGATAACCTATCCAGCTCTGTTGCAATTACAACAATCAAACGAATGCAGGGATTCGATAAATCCTGCCATGCAATTGCAACAAAACGACATGTACGCCTTTTAACATTTTCCTTTGTTGTCAAGTAGCTGTGAGCAGTTCTTATTTTAAGTTTCTTAACGTTGAACTGTTTTTTTATATCCGCAATAACAAATAAATGCTTAATTTGCGTTAAAATTGCTGTTTAATAAGCAGCATTTATTTTGCAATCGCGTGAGAATCCAACTTGACTTCATTCAGTACTGATTATCCTAACGAAACTCAACTGTCTTATCGTGATGCTGGTGTAGACATCGATGCAGGCGATCGGTTAGTCGAAAATATCAAACCGTTTGCCAAGCGCACTTTGCGCCCAGAGGTTTTAAATGGCATAGGCGGTTTTGGTGCACTGTTTGAAATTTCCAAGCACTATCAAAACCCTGTTCTGGTTTCTGGTACAGACGGCGTCGGCACTAAGCTTAAATTGGCTTTCCAGCTTGACCGGCATGACGGTATTGGCATCGATCTGGTCGCTATGTCTGTAAACGATATCCTGGTGCAAGGCGCAGAACCTTTATTCTTTCTGGATTACTTTGCGTGTGGCAAACTAAATGTCGAAACTGCAACAGCAGTGATTGGTAGCATTGCCAAAGGTTGTGAATTGGCGGGTTGTGCATTGATCGGCGGTGAAACGGCTGAAATGCCAGGTATGTACTCACCTGAAGAATATGATCTTGCCGGGTTCGCGGTAGGCATTGTCGAGAAAGAGCGTATTATCAATGGCTCCACTATCCAAGAAGGCGATATCGTGTTAGGTCTCGCATCAAGTGGCGCGCATTCCAATGGCTATTCGTTAATCCGTAAAATTATTGAAAATAATCGTATTTCTCTATCAATGGATTTCCATGGAGAAACGCTGGCTGATAGCATCATGAGGCCAACGCACATTTATGTGAAGGCGATACTTGAATTGATTAAACAATTACCGGTTAAAGGTCTTGCGCACATTACAGGCGGCGGATTGGTTGAGAATGTACCGCGTGTATTGCCTAATCATGTAATGGCCATTCTGCACAGAGATTCCTGGCAGATGCCACCGTTATTTCCCTGGCTGCAACAGCAGGGTAATGTTGCCGATCACGAAATGGCACGCGTTTTTAATTGCGGTATCGGTATGGTAATCATAATCGCTCCCGATGATGTTGATGATGCAGTGCAAAGCTTGCGCGCTTCAGGAGAAACTGTATGGCAAATTGGCGAAATTAAGCAGCGTAGCGCCAATCAAGTTGCCACGATTATCGTTTAGAGATTATTTGCAAGCAGTTTCATGAAATCATTGGTTATTCTTATTTCCGGTCGCGGTAGCAATATGCAGGCATTGTTAGAAGCAAACTTTCACACCGACCGCACCACGGTTATCAGTAATAATCCACATGCTGAAGGCTTAACACTCGCCAAAAAATATGGAATCCCAACCATCGTAATCGACCATCGTGATTTTCCGGATCGCGAAACATTTGATATGGCGTTAGCAGAGCAAATTGACGCGTGCCAACCCAAGCTCATTGCGTTGGCCGGTTTCATGCGTATATTCAGCGAATGCTTTGTCCAACGCTATCAAGGCCGGTTGATAAATATTCATCCTGCTTTACTTCCAGCATTTCCCGGGTTAAAAACACATGCACGGGTATTACAAGAGGGTGTCAAAATTCATGGCTGTACTGTTCATTTTGTCACCCAACAACTCGATCATGGTCCTATTGTAATTCAAGCTGCAATCCCAGTATTGTCCAATGATACTGAGGTATCTCTCGCAGCACGTGTTTTACAACAGGAACATCGTATCTACCCCCAAGCAGTGCGATGGTTCATGGAAGACCGGATTATCCTTCGCGGAAATCATGTTGAAATCATAAATTCCATTAATAGCGGAACGGTGCTTTATTCGCCAGGATTACCCGAATGAAATTTCTATCAATGATTTTTCTGTTAGCAATAGCCAGTTTTCCTGTGTTTGCAACTGACATACCGTCCCGCATCGAGATCAGTTATGCCGTAAGTACGGATATCGGTCAAGGTGAAATCAATGAAGTTATGGAAATTAAACACACGCATAGCGGCTATACCTATATTATCAATAGTGAGGCACAGGCTACCGGTGTTTTTAAAATCATTGAACCTAATGCTATCATTCGTCATAGTGAAGGAAGCATCACTAAGCACGGACTCCGGCCTTCCCGTGCCTATGAAAAACGTGGCAAGAAAGAACCGAGTGAAGCTATTTTTGACTGGAAAAATCACACCATTACATTGCGGCATAATGGTCACCAGATGCAAAAGAAATTACCGGAAGGAACGCTGGATCGCTTGAGCTTATCGTACAACTTCATGTTCACTTCACTGCCGAAGCGTCATGTGGAACGATACGTCACAAATGGGGACAGCCTTCGGTTATCGCATTACAAAGTAACGCAAGAAACACTCATCACGCCCCTTGGAGAAATGGAAACGGTCGTGTTAACCCGGCAAGAAGAACAACATTCCAAATTAAGAAGAAAATTATGGCTTGCGCCGAATAATCACATGCTACCAGTTCGCATCGTTTCCATTGAAGATAATGGCCGGGAAATCGATAAAATAGTGACCGGTATTAATATTAGTTATAAGCCCGATCGCTAAATCATTTAAACTTGCTTTATCAGTTCTAAGGAATCCATGCGCCCAACACTCACTCAACTTGATGCTGCAATCATCGCCACACGTACTGTCCTGCCTTTGGCATATCCCGCTGACGCGATTCTACGCCGTTTTTTTCAGGATAACCCCAAGTATGGCGCTCAAGATCGAGCTTTCGTCGCAGAAACAGTTTTCGGTATATTGCGCCATCGTTTTCTACTTGAGCACTTGATCGAGCGCATCACGCCGCGTGCATTAGTTTTAGTTTATTTAGTTAAATTTAATGGCATGAATTTACGTGAACTGGCATCGCTGGTCAATGAAACGGAAACCAAATGGTTATCAAAAATCAAGGCAATTAAAACAGACTCACTACCATTATCTATTAAAGCAGAATTTCCCATATGGTTAGTAGAAAAATTACAAACATTCATGACGGACACTGACATACTCGAGTTAGGACTCTCGTTACAAAAACCCGCCCCACTCGATCTCCGCGTCAATACATTGCTCTGTAAACGTTCACAAGCACTTGAGATACTCCAACGCGATGGCATCAAAGCGCAAGAGACACCTTATTCGCCATGCGGCATCCGTCTTACCGATAAGCCTGCGATTAATCGCCACGAACTTTTTCTCTCAGGAAAAGTAGAAGTTCAAGATGAAGGCAGTCAATTACTTGGTTATTTGCTCGCACCCAAACGCGGCGAGATGGTTGTAGACTTTTGTGCGGGAGCAGGTGGGAAAACTCTGCATTTGGGTGCATTAATGCATTCTAAGGGGCGCCTTTATGCATTTGATACCTCTGAAAAACGCTTAAATAATCTTAAACCTCGTTTTAAACGCTCGGGATTATCCAATCTGCACGTGCAGCGTATAGCGCATGAAAACGATAGTAAGATCAGGAGGTTATTTGGAAAAATAGACAAAGTTCTGGTAGACGCCCCCTGTAGCGGATTCGGCACGCTACGACGCAACCCCGATTTAAAATGGCGCCAATCCCCGCAAAGCATAGAAGAATTACAGATCAAACAAAGCGCCATCCTCGCTGCAGCGGCCAATTTACTTAAACCGGGTGGTCTGCTGGTCTATGCAACTTGCAGTTTCTTACCAGAGGAAAATCAAACCGTCATTGATAATTTCTTGATTACGCATCCGCAGTTTGCTTCGGTGAGTTGCGCAGAGTTGCTATCACAGCAGAAAATACCGCTTGATACCGGGAAATTTATGCAATTATCGCCACAGCGTCATCAAACTGATGGTTTTTTTGCTGCCGCCTTAACACTCACAAAAGAAGCAAAAGCAGATTAATAACGCCACAGGTATTAATTTTGTTTAGCTTGAACTATCTTTTCCTTCAATAATTCAATCAATGCTTGAAAACCTTCCCGCTGCATAATCGCACGGTATTCCCCACGCTTGATTGCGAGGTCGCTTACACCATCAAATAAAATATTGACAATCCGCCAGCGCCCCTCATCTTGTTGTAAAACATAATCAAAGTTGACGACACCGCCATCCGATTTGGTCAATTGACTGCGCACCAGCATTTGTTCATGCGGTAAATCACGTTGTTCAATAACCTCGAATTGTTCCCCATCATAGTGAGTAAATCTCCCCGCATAGGTAGCGATACTTAATTGACGAAAGGTATCGACTACCAGTTTCTTTTGTTCGCTATCCAATTGCGACCAATACGTTGCCCCGAGTATTGTTTTGATAATCGTCTCGGTGTCATGAGATTGGTCAATGACAGGTTCCAAGAATTTGAAACGCCCTTCATAACCCAGTTTTTCACCTTCACGCATTACTTGAAGCAAAGAAGATTGTAATTTCTGTATTACTTGTTCTGGATTATCAGTCACTGCACTGGCCGCACTGGCGGCGAAATTCACAAATAACAGCGCTGATCCTATCAAGTACCATATCATTAATCTAATTGTTAGTTTTACTTTCATAGCGGCGATCTTTCCAGCAAGCACGTTCCCCCCTCCAATACCGTATTGCTGATGTCCAGGTCATTGCCAGATACAATGTACCAATAATAGGCAATGCAAATACCCAGAGGGGTGAACGTTTATAATAAATTAAAGTTGGCATATAAGAAATAAACATTGCTGTCCATGCCAATAAGCTTATCCAAAAAATTTCTGAATTTGATTGTATTAAAAATACTAAAGGCGCCACCCAGAACATCGATACCATGATCAATGTACAAGCGGCAAGCAAAACAGTTGAGTATCTTAATTGCGTATATGCAGTACGAGCTACCATCTCCCAAATTTGCTTGAGATCATGGTAACCACGATGACTTCGTGCCGCTCTGCTCAATCCGATCCAAGTACGTAAACCAGCCTGCTTAATGTGTGCCGCTAAGGTGCAATCATCGATTAACGCATCATGCAAGCAATTAAAAGCACCGATTCTCCGCAGTGCTTGCGTTTCCACCAAAATGCAGCCTCCCGCAGCAGCAGCAACACGCGAATCCGGTTTATTCGCTAACGAAAAAGGATACAGCAATTTAAAGAAAAAAATAAAAGCGGGCATTAATAAGCGTTCTACAAAATTGCCCATAGGAGGCTCAGCCATCAATGACAAGAATGCTAAATTTTCATCTAGAGCTTTCTGTCGTAGTTCACTGATAATTCCCGGTGTCAGCACAATATCAGCATCCATTAACAGCGTATAAGGTGTTCTCACTTCTTGCAAACCTTGCTGGAGTGCCCATAACTTCCCGCTCCACCCAGGTGGAGGTGCAATACCAGATATCACTTGCACACCGCAGAGCCTAGCTTGCTTCGCAGTATTATCTGAGGATTGATCGTCGATCACAACTATGCAGGCCCCCTTTCCCTGAACCTGCACACTTTTAATTGTGCGCTGAATGTATTGACCTTCATTACGCGCAGGGATTAGCACTGTAATATCACTTAACAATGACTTAGTTTTCTCTGAAACTCCAGCTTCTATTTTTTCACGTACACGATAGGGATGCCAGGGAAGGAGAATTAATGACCACCAGCATAAAACACCGAAAATTGATAGATATAATACCAGCGTCCCCATCGTCTCTAGCTTAAACAGCTAAAAAATACTATTTCCAAGTTAACTCATTTATTAATCGATGTTACTGGAATATTCAGTTTTTTTGGAGTTTTGCTTTCTTCCGCCACCCATTTTGGAGTCGGTTCGGCTACCATGGGACCGGAAGTCCGAGGACCGTTGAGTGTTGCAATCAACGCCTTCCATGGACGCCTCAGCGTATCTTCCACCGCTGTTGCCTCATAGCCGCAATGCGCCATACACTGGGCGCATTTGGGATTATTCGCCGTACCGTATTTTTCCCAAGGTGTATCATCTAGAAGCTCTTTAAATGTTTTTGCATAACCTTCATCAGATAGCAAATAACAAGGTTTTTGCCAGCCGAAGACATTACGGGTAGGATTCCCCCATGGGGTACAGTTATAATTTTGATTACCGGCCAAATAATCTAAATAAAGCGCTGAGTGATTCAATCTCCACTTACGCTTCAATTTCTTACCCAGTTCAAAAATGCCGCGAAATAATATCTTGGTATCTTGGCTTTTGATAAAGACATCTTGCTTAGGGGCCTTTTCATAACTAAATCCTGGAGCAATCGTCGCCGCTTCAACCCCCAGTTCCATTGCATAATCCAGAAATTCAGCCACATCCTCGGGTGTTTCACCTTGGAACAAAGTACAGTTCACAGTAACTCTGAAACCTTTATCTAAAGCCAGCTTAATTGCTTCAACCGCACGATCAAACACACCGTCTTGACATACTGAGGCATCATGACGTTCTTTCATGCCATCTAAGTGAATTGAAAATGTTAAATAAGGTGAGGGTGTATAATCGTCAATTCGTTTTTTTAACAACAATGCATTCGTACATAGATATACATATTTCTTGCGCCTAATAATACCGGCAACAATCTGCGGCATCTCTTTATGCAACAGTGGTTCACCGCCAGGAATTGATACCATTGGAGCGCCACATTCGTCCACTGCTTGCATGCATTCTTCATAAGAGAGCCGCTGATCGAGAACTTCTTCCGGATGCGCAATTTTTCCACATCCTGCACAAGCAAGATTACATCGAAACAAAGGCTCCAGCATTAATACTAGAGGATACTTCTTTACCCCCTTCAGTTTTTGTTTAATCAAATAGCTGCCAACTGCAATCTGTTGACGTAAAGGAACTCCCATGAGCAAAACCTCCAAAAGTACTTCAAAAGCAAGATATGATCTATATAAAAAATTAAAAAGAACTGTTGATGTTTGGATCGTCAACTAATTCCATAGACGAGTAAGAATTCTGGAGAAATTCAGATATATAACCATTTTTCTTTGATTTCTGCACTATAGAACATAAGTTGTTGTATAGCAAATTTTTTAGAAAAGCACCCCGCCGCAAGCAACGGGGTGTGGGCTACCTTATTCAGTCTGCAGGTTATAACCAACTTTTTACCCCATAAAACGGGGAATTGAATCTCGTAGGAATTAAATCATCAAAGTCTTTCTAATTCACTAAAAATCAACACCTAGTGCTCGTAATGTTCTCTTATTTAATTTACCAACAGGGATATCATTATTTTTCTGGAAGCTCTCAATAGCAGCCACTGTTTTAGCGCCGCTTACACCATCAACTGGACCAGGATTAAATCCGGCATCCACAAGCGCTTGCTGAACTTTTTTCATAATCGTAGGAGTTGTTTTTACGACATCATCGCCATCGTCGATTTCTTGCACTGGCGCTACACTCGATGACAAATCTTCACTGGCTGCTTCACTGTCAGCATCTACCAGATCAAGCGTTTCTGTAATTGCCGGTAAACTTTGTATAGTTTGAATTTCTTCAGTTTCAGACGGTTCGACTGTGGCAGGGGGTGGTGCAGTTACAGGTGCAGCAGCTTGTTCTTGGCTCTCTTTACTAGGAAGAGGCTTTTTTTCAAAAATTGGCTTACATCCAAACATCAACGCTGTTAGGAATAAAAGAATAGTGCAAGAAACTAATGCCTTGATTCTCATAAACTTCATTATTTTCCTCCTTGAGTAGTTACAGTCACTTAAAAGTATTAAATATATAACATTTATTGAATAATAAATTCAAATAATTTCAATGTCTTGATAGACCAATCCCCGAAGCCACAAAATTCTTTTAACTTTGATGATAATGATTTGAGCTAACCTATAATGCTGTTAAGTGCACTATCACATTTTTCCAGACTTAGCGCAATCTTAAAAAAAGTAATGATAAATCAATTTGCTGAAAAAAAGGATATATGCCTAATTGGCGGTGGCCACAGTCATATTATCGCTATTAAACAACTAGGCATGCAGCCACCTTCGTCAAATATTAGAATTTCACTCATTTGCAATGACCAATTTATATTATATTCAGGAATGCTGCCCGGATTAATTTCTGGCCACTATCTTCCTCAAGATTGTTACATTGATTTACAAAAGTTATGCAATCAAGCAAAAATCACTTTCATTCAAGATGAAGTCGAACGAATTGATCTGCTTTCCAAACAGATATATTGCAACCTGCATACACGTTTCAGCTATGACCTAATGTCAATCAACATTGGCTCACAACCAATGCTACTTGATATCAAAGGCGCTAGCCGCTACGGTTGCCCCATAAAACCCCTAAAGCAATTCTTACCTAACTGGTTAAAATGGCTTCACGCCGCGCAATCCACTAATGAACCAAAACACATAGTCATAATAGGCGGTGGTGCCGCAAGTATTGAAATACTGCTCGCTATTCACTATAAGCTTAGCCATACTAACTTACCCCATGTGAATTTTTCGTTGATATGCGCTCACCCAAGCATTCTAAATTCATACAATCAACGCATTAAGCAGTATTTCGATGATTACTTAAATAAACTCGGAATAAATGTAATAACGGGAAAGCGGGTAACTGCAATCAATCAGCATAAGCTGGTAATTGACAATGACATGACACTCGATTATGACTTTGTAGTTTGGGCTACCAATGCAAGCGCACAGCCGTGGGTCGCAAAAAGCGGATTAAAATGCGACCCCAGTGGCTTTATTCTAGTTGACCAATTTCTGCGCAGTGTTTCACACACCGATGTATTTGCCGTTGGAGACTGCGCTAATTTCATTCATACACCCTTAGTGAAGAATGGCGTTTATGCCGTCCGGCAAGGACCTATTTTAGCTAATAATCTCATCGCCGCATCCCACAATCGTTCTCTTCTTGCTTTCAAGCCTCAAAAATATTTTCTCAGCCTGCTGGCAACCGGAGATCGTCATGCAGTTGCATCTTTGGGACCACTGCATGCTCATGGAAAGTGGATTTGGTTATGGAAAAACTATATTGATCGCACATTCATCGAACAATTTAATCAATGACAACTCAGGGCAAATATTTTAAATGTATTTGCATGATTATATAAACACATCACAACCGATCACCGACTCCTAACCAAATCAGTCCGATATCAAAACGATTAGTCATGTCGGTTACTCCAATACGTAGTCAATGCCGGAAATTGGAGTTAGGATTCGTGGTTTATCTCGCGGTATATCGTTAAAAGATGGGAGGACTGTTTCCAGAAACGGAATAAAGTTGGTAGAACCACTGGTAGTTTGAGTATATCCTCTATTATGGATTAACTTATTTAAGCGAAATGAGGATGTTAGCGGATTAAATTCAAAAAACAATGTATTGTTGATTGCAAATATATTACTTGTACTAAAGAATGAGGCGAAAGAGTCTCTTCTGGCACTCAGATCGGTAAATAATGAATTGATCACGATCACCAGATCCTTACCACTGAAATAAGCTGTTGCATCAACTGATTGAAGCGGTGCGGGCAGACCGTCCACTTCTGGGATTCCTGAGTATCCAAGCGCGGTTACATTATCTATGCAAACGCTCTGATTATTATTGACAATACGAGGAATACCTCCCGTTAAATTCAGACGAAACATGCCTTCTCCAACATCTTCAATAACTTCAAATCGACTTTGTATTGGAGTATTGCTAACAGTGGTGTCCTGCGGATTTATCGCATTGAAGCATTGAAATCCAGTAAAAACAATGGCGATTCCATAAACACTACCATGAAACAAAAAAAGAAATACCATTGCTACCGATACCTGTATTACTTTCATAGCGCACCCATGATAAAAAAACCAAATCCGTTCAAGCCCAATGGAAAAAGTTAAGTATTACCGTATCTTTTTACCAGTTACCAGTAAAGTTAATTCTATTTTTATTTATTTTATCAACGAGTTAGTTTAGCTAGCATACTAAACTACGCAGTTTACAAAAAGTATCGCCTACATACTTAATTTGTTCTGGCGTATGGGCTGCATTTACGCTGCATCGCACCAGTGATTTACCTTCCGGTGCAGCTGGAGGCAATATTAAATTCACGTAAATATTATGCTCAAGCAAATTCTGCCAAAGTAAGAGTGCCTGGCGAGGTGTGTCAACGATAGCAGCAATTACCGGACCAGGATGAGGACCAAGTAAATATCCTCCTTTCTTTAGCTGTGTATAAAGCTGTGTGCAGTTTTGCCACAATAGTGTGCGCAAATGACTACCTTTGCGCAATAACTCCAATGCCGCCCGAGTCGAAGCAATCGTTGCGGGAGATGGCGATGCTGTAAAAATATAGGGATGGCTGACATAGCGTAATTGCTCAAGCTGAGGGTGATTGCTTACACAATAACCGCCAATACTGCATAAGCTTTTACTAAAGGTGCCAGTAATAAAGTCGACTTCTTTCAATAATCCGGTTGCTTCTACAAGACCCTGACCAGTTTCACCAAGCACGCCCAACGAATGCGCTTCATCAAGGAGTAAAATACAACCATAAGCGTTTTTTAATTTAACAATATCGGCCAAAGGTGCTTGATCGCCGAGCATACTGTAAATCCCTTCAGCAATTATCAGCGTGGTTTCAACACGGTCACCCAACCGACGTAAGCGTTTCTCCATATCGACCGTATCATTATGTTTGAAGCGAATGATATCTGCACCACTTAAAACACAGCCGTCGTATATACTGGCATGAGAGTCACCATCAATCAAGACAGTATCCCCCGGGCCAACGAGACCAGAAATGGTGCCCAAATTTGCTTGATAACCCGTAGTAAAGACAATCGCAGAATCACATTGATAAAAATCTGCAAATTCTCTTTCTAGTGAGCGATGGCCAAAGTAACTTCCATTTGCCATCCGGGACCCTGTTGTACCCGTACCCTCTTTATCGATCGCTTCATGCGCTGCTCGAATGCATTCAGGTGCAAAAGTTAATCCTAAATAATTGTTAGTACCAAGCAGAAGTACGCGCCGATCACCAATCCGGGCTTCAGTAGCCGAATAAACCTCTTCTATTGGAATACCAAAAGCCCCGACACCGTCGGGTAAAAGCGCTTTTCTTGCCGCAGCAGACGCGTCTAATTTTTCGAGTAAATTCATTATTATGATGCTGACTTAATTTTATAAACGAGATCTGCTAGTTCGCGAACAGTTTGCACATCGGCTAATGCATTGATAGGAATTGAAATATCAAAAGTATCTTCAATTTCCATAATCAGGTTGAGTAATTTAATGGAATCAATCGACAATTGGCTAATTATGTTTGTTTCGGAAGTGATTGGAATATTGGAATTCGATACCACCTTTAAACGATCACAGAGTAATTTCATGATCTCATTATAATTGTTCTCGGTCATAAATTAACTCATAGTAATTAAATTTCAAAATTAGATTACTTCAGATAATACATCTTGTAAACGAATATTCGGCCTCCATGTAGGAAGTATACTGGTTAAAGGTTCGTTGTTACATACCCAGTTACTATGTTGTAATTCATTAACCTTCCCTGGTGTTAACATGGGAGAATAATGCAATAGGCGTGCAAGCCAGAGATTTGACAGCGCGATACTTCGAATCAAAAAGTCCGGTATGGTGATACAATAAATAGGGCGTTTCCATACTCGTTGCGCCAAAACAGATAGACTTTGATAACTATATCCACCTGGTGTGCCATCATCCAGTTCAAAAATTCCATTGATAGGCTTTTCTGACACCAACCAAGCTTGAATAGCCGCAACCAGGTCATAAACGTGAAGCAAGCCGAATCGATTATGAATTCCCCCAATTACAGGAAGCACCCCACGATGCATTGCCTGAAAAAGCGGCTTTAACTCCTTATCACCAGGACCATATACCGCTGTAGGGCGAAAAATTGTCCACAATAACCCAGAATATTGAGTAAGTAGCAGCTCAGATAAATACTTGCTTCCAGCGTACCAGGATAATTCAGGATTTCTTGCAGCTAGAGATGATATGTGAAGTAATTGAGGCCATTTTTCTTGTTCAGTAATCGCGCATAAAAGATTTTTAGTGCCTTCGACATTTATATGTTCAAATTTACTGAAAGAATCACCCCTTACTGTAGCGGCACAATGAACCACAAACGCTACGCCATCAACTAAATGACGTAGCGCAACCGCACTGTCAAGATCACCATGAACCCATTGAATAGATTCGCTATCTGAATATTGCTTACTTCTAGTAAGAGCACGGATCCTCCAGCCACTTTGAATCAGTCTCTGTACCAACACTTTACCGATAAAACCAGTAGCACCTGTTACAGCTACTAATTCCGGCATACCCTTTTTTTTATCTATCGCCTGACTCTACAAAAGATAACTGCCCACCAAGATTCGTCCTTTGGATATATCCTTGTTTCGCTGCAAACCGTGAAAGTTTTCCAGAAGAAGTTCTTGGTAAAGTATGTGGTGGCACTAATTCGACAACACAATTAACACCAAAGGCCATATATACAAGCTGCTGCAACCTCGTTGTCAATGATTGCCGTTCTATTACAGAAGCAAGCCTACATTCAATCACCAAAACAATAATTGTAGCTCCATCTTCACCATCTACTCCAAATGCCGAAGCTTCACGAGATCTGACCTCAGGTTGTTGTTCCGCTAATTCTTCGATATCCTGCGCACGAATATTACGACCATTGACAATAATAACGTCTGTCCGGCGTCCAGTAATAAACAAATCGCCCCCAAACAGAAACCCAATATCACCTGTATCTAACCAATTACCTGATTTGAGTGCCTTGTTAGTTTCTTCGGAGTTGTTATAGTAACCAGTCATTAAACTGTCACCATGTACTAGAACACTGCCAACCATCATTTCTGATAATTGTTCTCCATCTTCATTCACAATTTTAACAATATGACCAGGCAACGGACGTCCACAGTTTACAAATTCATTTTGTTTACGGCCATCGGCTTGCAATCTAGCAGCCATTTTTTTATCTATCAGGGTCTTACTATCTACTTGAATACTTTTACATCCCATACCAATTCTCGAAAAGGTAACAGCTAATGTTGATTCTGCAAGACCATAGCATGGTAAAAAAGCGCTCTCATCGAAACCTGCTGATGCGAATTTTTCCGCAAAGTTTCTCAAAGTTTCTGGCCGAATCATTTCTGCACCAATACCTGCAGCACGCCAACAACTAAGATCTAATTCCTTAAGATCAGTTTCTCTTGCACGCAAAGTACAAAGCTTAAGGCCAAATGGTTGACTAAATGCTACGGTACAACGGTTGCGACTGATTAACTTAAGCCATTGCAAAGGCCGAATTGCAAAGTCTCTGGTTGCCAAATAATCAACCGAAAGTTGTGTAACCATTGGCGCCAAGACCAAACCAACCAACCCCATATCATGGTAAAAAGGTAACCATGATGCAGAGCGATCACCCGGTCTTATTTCCAGGCCATTACGAACAATACCTTGCAAATTGCACATTAAGGCCCGCTCAGTAATAACTACCCCTCTAGGGGCACGCGTACTGCCAGAGGTAAATTGCAAATAAGCAGTCTCATCGGGATGATTAGATTGAAATTCCAAATCAATCGCGGGCAATTCGGCTAATTTACTTGGCGTTCCAGCCCATTGAATACTTTTTACTCCTTCTACAGCTTCCTCCAGAAAGTTAACATAGTCGATATTTGCTAGCGCAATACTTGCTTGTCCGCTATCAAGCATGCCTCTTAACTGTTGAACATATATCGCATGACTACCTAAATTAACTGGAATCGGCATAGCAAAAGGTACCAATCCAGCATAGCGACAAGCAAAAAACAATTCGACAAATTCCGGAGATGTGTCAGCAATAATTGCGACCCGGCTTCCTCGGGGTAAATCAAAACTATATAGGCGCTGGGCCTTAGCGCGAGCATTATCTCTCAGCTGACCGTAAGGCAGAACTGAACGTAAATTTCCCTTCGCGTCGTAAAAGTTATACCCCGTTACTCCCTCTGCTGCATATTCTAAAGCGCCGGTCAGGGTATCGAAGTCCGCTAACCGCTGAGTTAGTGTATTGAATGTCGGCGTAAATTGTAATTCGCTTGAAGGCTGAAAATCAAACGCTTGCGTTAGCGGAGCGTTCAACTTGGTTATTGTCGAACTCAAGATCTTCCCCTCGAAGTAATTGTACTTATCACCTTGCGTTTATGTGCAAGAAATTCTGGTTGAGCGCGCCAACTCTGATTATTAAATTCTAATCTTATTGCTGGTTGGAAAATTTTCATTCAAACGCTTACCAATGACATTGCTTAATAAATATAAGTGTGTCATATTTGACCACACCGCAGCTTATATAAGGTGCTTTTCCCTGTCAAGGCAATATTAATTTGCTGTTGCTCAAAAACAACAATCGCGAGAACTAACTAAAATTTGATTTTTTTTCAAGCAAATTACCTTGTGAAAAGTATTTTACAATAACTCAGAATCTTAAGATTATTTGAATAAGCTATGTTAGAAATTCAGCATTTAACTTATTTACAAAATGGCGTTACGCTGCTCAAAAATGTCAATCTGCAGATCTCGGTCAATCAGCGCATTGGATTAGTGGGACAAAATGGTTGTGGCAAATCCACCTTGTTGAAATTGATTCGTGGCGCAATTCAACCCGATGCCGGCGACATCAATATGCAGGCTGGCAAAACTATAGCTTATGTCGAACAAGAGGCAGTTCTTTCTGACCAGAATACTATTGAATTTGTGCTAGATGGAGACATCGAATTACGACAGTTAGAAAAGATTTTACTGCAAGGCAAGCATGATGCCATATGGTTTGAAGCGCAACAGCGATATGAGGTGCTTAATGGATATTCAGCGCAAGCGCGAGCGGCACAACTATTAAACGGATTGGGGTTTGCCACTGACACATTAGAGCAACCTGTTAATCATTTCTCAGGCGGTTGGCGTATGCGCTTAAACTTGGCACGCGCTCTTATGCACCGTGCTGACCTCCTGCTACTAGATGAGCCGACCAATCACCTGGATCTTGGAGCAACTCTATGGCTAGAACAGTATCTCTCGCATTATCCTGGAAGCTTGATCATTGTTTCACACGATCGTGAATTTCTGAATGCATGCGTTAATCGCATTGCACATATCAACAACCTTACGATTGATACGTATACTGGTAATTATGATGATTTTCAAAACGCACGCGCCGAACGCCTTGCACAACATGCACACGCTTTCCAGCAGTTCCAAAAGAAAATTGCACATATGGAGGATTTTGTGCGCCGTTTTCGTGCTAAGGCAACCAAAGCAAAACAAGCACAAAGCCGTATCAAAGCCCTGGAACGATTGACACGCATTATGCCTGTGCACGTTGAAAACGGATATTTCGAATTACCGCTTGAAGCGCCTGAACGTAGTCCCCATGTTTTATTACGTACTAACGAACTAAGTTTTGGATATGGCGGTCATTTGTTATACCAGAATGTGAGCCTTGTTTTAGAAGCGGGAAGCCGGATTGCGCTATTAGGTGCCAATGGCACAGGAAAATCCACGTTGATAAAACTTCTTATTGGGGAAATCAAACCTACATTTGGTACCGTGGAAAGTGCACCCAATTTAAACATTGGATATTTTGCGCAGCATCTATTGGAAAATTTGGATAATCACGCAACTCCTCTGCAGCATTTGCGAAAACTGGCACCTCAACAAACAGAATTGAATTTACGCAATTTCTTAGGACGGTTTGGTTTTGGAAGTGATAGTGAAAATCGTGCGGTAGCCAGCTTCTCTGGAGGAGAAAAAAGCCGCTTAGCGCTGGCATTACTGGCCTGGCAAAAACCCCATTTACTGCTCATGGATGAACCCACCAATCATTTAGATCTGGATATGCGCGATGCTTTAACCTTAGCACTGGAAGCCTATGCAGGTGCAATTGTTATCGTTTCACATGATCGTAGTCTGATACGGGCTGTCGCCGAAGAGCTATGGTTAATCATTGATAACAAGGTACAATTGTTTGAGGGTGATCTAGATGACTATCAAAACTGGATAGAAGCACGTTGCGCAGCAGAAGCTCAAAAAACCCGATCATCTTCGCAAAAAATACCCCAAAAATCAGCTATAGCGGCAAAACCAAACAAAAAAGCGCTGCTCAACAAACAATTAAAACTTGAAGCTGCTTTGACAATCGCGCAAAGAGAACTAGATGAAGCCAGGCATCGGTTAGCTGATCCGGCTACTTATATCAATTGCACTCGCGATGAAATTACCCAACTCAATGTCGTACATGCAGCATTGGAGAAAAAAATGGCTCAATTGGAAGATAATTGGCTCGAATTGGAATTAGCACGAGAAAATTAAAATGTGATCAATCAAGCATTACCTGACAGTCACAATTAAAACCAGTATAAAGCCTATGAGTACTTGAAAGTGAATGAAAAAATCGTTCTACTGGACAAACACTCAAGACGATTACAACTTCGTTTCCTCTACAAAAAAATTTCCCAACAACGCTTCTTCAGGATCGAAGACATAACGCCGGTATTCACAATTTCCAAAATGAAGATCCCGCAATTGTGAATCTTCAACACCGCCTTGAAAATAAGCAACGAATACCCGCATGGTATCCTCATGAGCAACGATCAGCACAGTCTCTTGTTGCTGCAATTTTAGCCAGTCGATGAACCGCAAAATACGCTGTTTGTAATCAAGCAACGATTCGCCACCATTCACGCGAGCTTTCAGTGGATCATGACTGATTGCGGCAAAATATTCGGCAACCGGCTTGCCTTCAAATCCTGAGCGCAAATCAGCGATATCTTCATGCACTTCGATCGGCACGCCATGATAGCGATTCACGATTTCCGCCGTTTGCCTTGTACGCGGCAAAGGCGAGACAATCACGCGCTGGAACTTCACGTCACGCAGCTCCAGTGCCGCCGACTGTGCTTGGGCAATGCCCAATTCGGTTAAATACACGTGTTGACTGGCATCGTCGTTGCACAATCCAAGATCGTTATAATTGGTACGCCCATGGCGCATAGCATAGATATTCATGATCGAAATAGCTTAGAAAAAGCAATCTTAGCAGCATAACGAGATAAAGAAAGCACTTCCTCTATTACTTCGCTGAAAATAACTTCAATCTCTTACGTTTCCTTGATAATCAGTCAGCAAGCCAACCGCAATAATGACCAGCCCGGCTGCGATATAAAAATTGCGCGCGGCCTCTTCACCGGTAAAACCCAGAATAAAAGGTACCGCAATCAGCGTAGGGCCAACGGCACGCTCGATCCACCCGTGCACGGGAAACGGAATAACCTTGATGATGCCAAAGGGAAAATCGGTAGCCAAAGTAACCATCAAATGAACACCTGCCAATCCATATGACAGCATTGCCGGCAATCCCTCTAATCCGATCAATGTCGGAGCAAGTAAAAATAGAATAACCGTCACAAAATCCAAATATCCGTGAATGCGGGGTGAAATTTTTTTCATGTAATAGCTCCTGTAGTTAACTAATTTAGACTACCCTTGCGGGTTACCATCTTCAGCACATTAATACAGTTCTATTGAGCTGTCTGTTAGCTACAAAACACCCTAGCGTTAAGGAATCCTCAATAGCAGGGTATCGAGTATCGAAAGAAATCTATTGCTTAGTATATTTTGAGATTTCTTAAAAAAATTTCCTCACTACTGTGTGGAACAAAAATCGGTCAGCGCCTCATCGTAAATGCAGATCTGATTGCGGGTGTAATCGAGCATGCCGCGACTTCGAAAGTCATTCAACACCGTACTCACTACAGAACGGCTGGCACCTATCAAATCAGCCACATCCTGCTGAGTCAGATGAATTTCCAGCGCATAGCCGTGTGTGCAGCGAATACCAAACATTCCGGCCAGGTCCAATAACATCGACGCAAGCCGTATTTCAACTGGTTGTGTCAGAATTGTACGCAGTTTTCGTTCAAGCTGTTGTTTGCGTGTCTGTGTAGTTGCAAAAGCATACCACGCCAGCTCCGCATGCCGCGACAACAGATTCTTGAACTCGTTATAAGTCATACGATAAAATCCCACGGTTCCAATAGGTTGCGCAGTATTTTCCATCGGGAACTGCGCAACACCAGCTAAATTTCCGGCCATATCGCCGTGCTTGAGCAACGCGGTAGTAATTTCACTACCTTCCAATGTCAAATGCGACAGCTTCACAATACCGCTTTTAATCCAAAAAACATACTCACAACACTCCCCTTGGCGATAAAGAAACTCTTTACTGGTCATGACAATCTCTTGAATGGATGGATAATCTCGCTTCAATCGCTCAGAGTCGTTTGCGAAAAAATCATCCCAGAAACCCGAACTAGTGTTGTGTGCTGAAGAAAACATCGGACACCCGTTTAATATTTGCCAGATTTATCTTTGAGAAGTAGAAAATTCATTTTACGCACACAATCAATCGTAAAACTTTACAATATTTTCATTTACTCGCGTAAAAGTACAGAAATATCGAT